>NZ_JBHWIV010000050.1:31553-63112 GCF_042731675.1 Kitasatospora sp. NPDC059827
GGGGCGCGGGCCCCTGGCCGGCCGGTTTCTTGGTTGGCACTGGCCGGGCGCGCCACCGGGTGGGGTCCTGGGGGGTGGGTCGGGCTCCCCCTCGGGGGGCCTGTGCCTTTGGGTTCGGGCGGGCCCCCCGGCCGTTCTCCCGGCGGTGCCGGTCGGTCACTGCACCGGGATGATCCCGGTCAGCCACTCGAAGGCGCTCGGGACCATCCGCTTCCACATGTCGGTGGTGTGCGGGCCGGTGCTCTCCTCGACCTGGACCTTGGTCGGCTCCTTGGCCGCGGCGGCGATCGCCTGGCCGTCCTCGTAGCCGTCGCCCTTGGCGCCGCTGACCAGCAGGGCGACCTTCGGCGGCTGCTGGGCGGACTTGAGGATGTTGACCGGGTTGTTCTCGGTGCGCAGCTTCGGGTCCTTGCCGACCAGCGAGTCGCCCTCGGTGGCCGGGTCGTTGTAGCCGGACATCGCGATGGCGGCGCGGTAGCGGTTGGGGTGGGCGACCGCGAGCTTGGCCGCGCAGTGGGCGCCGGCCGAGTAGCCGGCGATCGCCCAGCGGTCCGCGGACGGGTCGGCGCGGAAGTTGTCCATCACCATCTGCGGGACGTCGCGGGTGATCCAGGCGTCCGCGTTGATCTTGCCGGGGATGTCGGTGCAGCCGGCGTCCTGGTGGCTGCCCAGCAGCAGGGTGCGCGGCGAGACCAGGATGAAGGGCGCGACCTTGCCCTGCTGCATCAGCGGCTTGAGCTGCTCGGAGACCTTGAGGGTGCCGTACCAGGTGGAGGAGGAGCCCGGGTAGCCGGGGATCAGCTCGACGACCGGGAACTTCTTGTCCTTGAACGCCGGGTCGTTGTACTGCGGCGGCAGCCAGACCAGCACCTCGCCGTCGACCCCGGAGACCTGGCCCTTGAGCTCGGTCTTCTGGACGTCGCCGGGCACCGCCGGGTCGTTCACGCCGCCGAACTTCTGCAGCACCTTCGGCGGCTGCTTGGCGGCGTCGCCGGAGCCGTCCTTGCCGTTGCCGGCCGGGTCCACCGGGGCCACCGAGGGCACCGCGCGGACGTGGTCACCGGTGCCGAGCAGGTCGTCCCAGTTGCCGTAGATCAGGTTCGCGTTGTTGACCATCACGAAGACCATCAGCACGGCGGTGACCTGGCAGAACATGATCATGACGATCCGGGACAGGGTGCGCACCGGCTGGGGGCCGCGCACCTTCCCCCAGAAGAGCAGCGCCACTGTGATGGACACCGGCACCAGGATGACGGTGAGGATGAGGAATGGCGTACCTGTCAGTTCCATCGCGTTCTCGTATCCGGGTCGCTCGCCGCCCGGGCCCCACTCGCCCGGACGCACGTCAATGGCATCAGACGGCAACCAGCGGATGATCGGTTGCTGTCCGAATCTGTGCGGAACCTGAGAGGAACATCACGTTTCAGAGTTGTTCCCGCTTCGGGTCGGCGCCTAGTCTGTCACCCGGACGGCGGTGCTCCGGACCAGATGTTCAGCGAACTTCCAGGAAGGTCCCCCGGGGCACCTTACCTGGCGCGCCGTTCGCACTGCCGGGCGAGGCGGTGCGATCCCGCGCGGCCGGGCCAGAGAGACTATGGGGATGAGCACAACCCGCTTTCGCCCGTCCCGCCGCTTCTGGCCCGTGTGCGCCGTCCTGGCCCTCGCGGTCACCGCGGCCGGTTGCAGCAGTACCGGAGGCAGACGCGCCGAGGAGGCCCGCGCCAAGGCCGCGGCCGCCGGTGGCAGCGCCGTCACCACCCCGCGCTGGAAGGTCGCCATGGTGACCCACGCCGGCGCCGGCGACGCCTTCTGGGACAGCGTGCGCAAGGGCGCCGAGCAGGCCGCCGCCAAGGACAACATCACCTTCCTGTACTCCAACGACGCGCAGACCCAGAACCAGGTCCAGCTCGTCCAGGCCGCCATCGACCAGAAGGTCGACGGCCTGCTGGTCACCCTCGCCAAGGGCGACGCGATGGCCGGCGTCCTCGGCAAGGCCAAGGCGGCCGGCATCCCGGTCATCACGATCAACTCCGGTCAGGAGTTCTCCGCGAAGTTCGGCGCGCTCACCCACATCGGCCAGGACGAGTCCTCGGCCGGCCAGGCGGCCGGCACCGAACTGGCCTCGCGCGGCCGCAAGAACGTGCTGTGCGTGATCCACGAGCAGGGCAACGTCGGCCAGGAGCAGCGCTGCTCCGGCGCCCAGTCCAAGGCCGGCGGCGGCTTCCAGGTGCTGTACGTCAACGGCGTCGACATGCCCGACGCCCGGGCGTCGATCTCCGCCAAGCTCCAGGCCGACCCCTCCATCGACACCGTGCTCACCCTGTCCGGCCCGATGGCCGCCACCGGACTGCAGGCCGTCCAGGACGCCCACCGCGGCGTGGAGCTGGACACCTTCGACCTGGGCCAGCAGGTGGTCGCCGGGCTCAAGTCCGGCAGCGTCGGCTTCGCCGTCGACCAGCAGCCCTACCTCCAGGGCTACGAGGGCGTCGACCTGCTCTGGCTGTACCGGTCCAACCTGGACATGCTCGGCGGCGGCAAGCCCGTCGCGACCGGCCCGCAGATCCTGACCAAGGACGACGCCGACGCGCTCGCCGAGTACGTCGCGAGGGGGACCAGGTGAGCGGTTCCACCACTCCGGACCTGCTCGTCCAGGACCGTCCGGCCGCCCTGCGGCGCCTCCTCGCCCGCCCGGAGCTGGGCTCGCTGATCGCGGCCGTCGCGGTGTTCACGGTCTTCGCCGCCGTCGCCGAACCGTTCCTGCGGGTCTCCTCGCTGGGCACCGTGCTCTACGCGGCGTCCACCATCGGGATCATGGCCGTGCCGGTCTCGCTGCTGATGATCGGCGGCGAGTTCGACCTGTCGGCCGGCGTGCTGGTCACCACCGCCGCGCTGACCTCCTCGATGGTCTCCTACCAGTTCACCGCCGTCACCTGGGTCGGCGTGCTGGTCTCGCTGGCCACCACGCTGGCGATCGGCGGGTTCAACGGCTGGATGCTCGGCCGCACCAGGCTGCCCAGCTTCATCGTCACCCTCGGCACCTTCCTGATGCTGACCGGCGCCAACCTGGGCGTCACCAAGGCGATCTCCGGGACGGTCTCCACCAAGTCGATCGCCGACATGCAGGGCTTCGAGAGCTGCCGGTGGCTGTTCGCCTCCGAGGTGAACATCGGCGGGCTGACGGTCAAGGCCACCGTCTGGTGGTGGCTCGGCCTGCTGGTGGTCGGCAGCTGGGTGCTGCTGCGCACCCGCTTCGGCAACTGGATCTTCGCCGTCGGCGGCGACGCGGCGGCCGCCCGCGCGGTCGGCGTGCCGGTCGCCCGGACCAAGACGCTGCTCTATCTGGGCGTCGGCTTCGGCGCCTGGGTGCTCGGGCAGCACCTGCTGTTCTCCTTCGACACCGTGCAGTCCGGCGAGGGCGTCGGCAACGAACTGATCTACATCGTCGCGGCGGTGATCGGCGGCTGCCTGATCACCGGCGGCTACGGCTCGGTGGCCGGCTCCGCGCTCGGCGCGCTGATCTTCGGCATGGCCAGCAAGGGGATCATCTACGCCCAGTGGAACCCGGACTGGTTCAAGTTCTTCCTCGGCGCGATGCTGCTGCTGGCCGCGCTGCTCAACGCCTACGTCAAGCGCCGGGCGGAACGGGGTCCGCGATGAACGACCAGCTCGGCTCCGGCACGGAGCGCCCGGTGGCCACCGAACCGGCGGGCACCGAACTGCTCGCGCTGGAGGGCGTCGGCAAGACCTACGGGACGGTCCGCGCGCTGCAGGACGTCTCGCTGACCCTGCGGGCCGGCGAGATCAGCTGCGTGCTCGGCGACAACGGGGCCGGCAAGTCCACCCTGATCAAGATCATCGCGGGGCTGCACCGGCACGACGAGGGCCGCTACACCGTCGGCGGCGAGGAGGTCCGGCTGGACTCCCCGCGCCAGGCGCTGGACCGCGGCATCGCCACCGTCTACCAGGACCTCGCCGTCGTCCCGCTGATGCCGGTGTGGCGCAACTTCTTCCTCGGCTCCGAGCGGGGCACCCGCCGCTGGGGCGGCCTGCGGCTGGACGCCGAGGGCATGCGCGCCACCACCCGCGAGGCGCTCGCCCGGATGGGCATCGACCTGCACGACGTCGACCGGCCGATCGGCACCCTGTCCGGCGGCCAGCGCCAGTGCGTGGCGATCGCCCGGGCCGTGCACTTCGGTGCCAAAGTGCTCATCCTGGACGAGCCGACCGCGGCGCTCGGCGTCAAGCAGTCCGGGGTGGTCCTCAAGTACGTCACCGCGGCCCGCGACGCCGGGCTCGGGGTCGTCCTGATCACCCACAACCCGCACCACGCCTACCTGGTCGGCGACCACTTCACCCTGCTGAAACGGGGGCGGACGGCCGGCAGCCACCCGCGGGCCGAGATCGGCCTCGAACAGCTCACCACCGAGATGGCCGGCGGCTCCGACCTCGCCGAGCTCTCGCACGAGCTGGCCCGGCCGTCGGCCCCCGGCCCCACCGAACCCGACTCTCGTGAGGAGCGTCCGCAGCCGTGACCAGCCCCCATGGCAGCACTCGGCCGGCCGTCCTGCCCACCCTGCTCGGCCTCGGCCCGCGTGCCGAGCGCCGCCGCCGCGCCCTGCCCGCGGGCATACTGCGGCTGCCCACCATCGGCGTCGACATCGGCGGCACCAAGGTGGTCGCCGGGGTCGTCGACGGCGAGGGGAAGGTGCTGGAGAAGCTGCGCACCGACACCCCGCACAAGAGCAAGAGCGCCAAGGTCGTCGAGGACGTGATCGTCGAGCTGGTGCTCCAGCTCTCCGACCGGCACGACGTCCACGCGGTCGGCATCGGCGCGGCCGGCTGGGTCGACGCCGAGCGCTCCCGGGTGCTCTTCGCCCCGCACCTCAACTGGCGCAACGAGCCGCTCCAGCAGGCGCTCAGCGAGCGGCTGCGGTTCCCGGTGATCGTGGAGAACGACGCCAACGCGGCCGCCTGGGCCGAGTGGCGCTTCGGCGCCGGGCGCGGCGAGGACCACATGGTGATGCTCACCCTGGGCACCGGCATCGGCGGCGCGGTCGTCCGGGACGGCTACGTCGACCGCGGGAAGTACGGCCTGGCGGGCGAGTTCGGGCACATGCAGGTGGTGCCCGGCGGCCACCGCTGCCCGTGCGGCAACCGCGGCTGCTGGGAGCAGTACTCCTCCGGCAACGCCCTGGTGCGGGACGCCCGGGAACTGGTCGCGGAGGAGTCCCCGGTGGTGCAGCAGCTGCTCGCCCGGGCCGGCGGCACCGTCGAGGGCATCACCGGACCGCTGGTCACCGAGGCCGCCCGGGAGGGCGACCCGACCGCCATCGAGCTGCTCTACGAGGTCGGCACCTGGCTCGGGGTCGGCATCGCCAACCTTGCGGCCGGCCTCGACCCGGGGCGCTTCGTCATCGGCGGCGGCGTCTCCGAGGCCGGCGACTTGCTGCTCGGCCCGGCCCGGGACACCTTCCGCCGCACCCTCACCGGCCGCGGCTTCCGGCCCGAGGCCAGCATCGTGCACGCGGCCCTCGGCAACGAGGCGGGGCTGGTCGGCGCCGCCGACCTGGCGCGGCAGGTCGCACGGCGGTTCCGCACCATCAAGCGGCGCCGGGTGGAGCGCAGCGCGCCGTAGCGGGAGAGGGGCGGTGGGGCGGAGGGGAACAGGGCCGTCCCCTCCGCCCCTCCTGTCAACTACCCGTTGGTAGCCGTGCGGTGTGGTTGTCGGATCCATGTCTCCTGTGGAACAACTGACGTGACGTCGACTCAGGAGGACTCGGATGAGGGCTCTGACCCGCCTAGCGCCATCACTGCTGATCGCCACCGCACTGGTCTGGGCCACCACCGGCCCCGCCGGCGCCGCGGCGCCACCGCCCAAGGCACCCGAGGCGGTGGGCTGGGGCGGGGCGGTGGCCTCGGTGGACGCGGACGCCACCGCCGCCGGCATCGAGGTGCTGCGCAAGGGCGGGAACGCGGTGGACGCGGCCGTCGCCGCCGCGGCCGCGCTCGGCGTGACCGAGCCCTACTCCTCCGGGATCGGCGGCGGCGGGTACTTCGTCTACTACGACCACGCCACCGGCACGGTGCACACCGTCGACGGCCGCGAGACGGCCGGCCGCACCGCCGACACCGGACTGTTCCTGGAGGGCGGCAAGCCGCTCGCCTTCGCCGACGCCGTCACCAGCGGACTGTCCGTCGGCGTCCCCGGCACCCCGGCCACCTGGGACTCCGCACTGCGCCAGTGGGGCACCCGCTCGCTCGCGCAGAACCTCGAACCGGCCGAGCGGATCGCCGAGAACGGCTTCGTCGTCGACGACACCTTCCGCGGCCAGACCTCCGACAACTACAGCCGCTTCAAGGACTTCCCGGCCACCGCCAAGATCTTCCTGCCGAACGGCAAGCTCCCCGAGGTCGGTTCCGTCCTGCGCAACCCCGACCTCGCCGCGACCTACAAGCTGCTCGCCAAGGACGGCGTGAAGGCCTTCTACCAGGGCGCGTTGGCGCAGGACATCGCCGACACCGTGCAGCACCCGCCGGTCGACCCGGCCTCCGGACGCAACGCCCGCCCCGGGAAGGTCGACGCCGCCGACCTGGCCGCCTACCAGGCCCGCCGCCAGGCGCCCACCCACGTCGCCTACCGCGACTACGACGTCTACTCGATGGCCCCGTCCAGCTCCGGCGGCACCACCGTCGGCGAGGCGCTGCACATCCTGGAGGACGGCGACCTCTCCGGCTCCAGCAGCACGCAGTACTACCACCACTTCCTGGAGGCCTCGCGGATCGCCTTCGCCGACCGCAACCGCTGGGTCGGCGACCCGGCCTTCGGCGACGTCCCGACCCGGCAGCTGCTCTCCGAGCGCTACGCCGCCTCCCGGGCCTGCCTGATCAGCCCGGACCACGCACTCACCAGCCCGCTCGCCCCCGGCGACCCGTACCACCCGGCCGACTGCGCGGACACCGGGCAGGCCCTCCCCGAGCCGTACGAGGGCCCCAACACCACCCACCTGACGGTGGCGGACCGCTGGGGCAACATCGTCTCCTACACCCTCACCATCGAGCAGACCGGCGGCAGCGGCATCACCGTCCCCGGCCGGGGCTTCCTGCTCAACAACGAGCTGACCGACTTCGACTTCGTCCCGCTCGCCGCCGGCGTCCCTGACCCCAACCTGCCCGGACCGGGCAAGCGGCCGCGCTCCTCGATGTCCCCGACCATCGTGCTGCGCGACGGCGAGCCGCTGCTGGCCACCGGCAGCCCGGGCGGCGCGACCATCATCACCACCACCCTCCAGGTGCTGCTCGGCCGCCTCGACCGGGGCCTGAGCCTGGAGCAGGCGATCGCCGCGCCGCGCGCCAGCCAGCGCAACAGCGCCGTCACCCAGGCCGAGCCCGGCTTCCTGGCGCTGCCGGAGCGGTCCGCGCTGGAGGCCCTCGGGCAGCGGTTCGCCGACGGCGGCGAGATCGGCGCCGCCACCGGCGTGGAGCGGCTGCCGGACGGCCGCTGGGTGGCCGCCGCCGAGCCGGTGCGACGCGGCGGCGGCTCGGCCGCGGTGGTCCGCCCCGCGGGCTGACCGCCAGGCCGCGGCGCGGTGCCGGCCGCCGAGCGCCCGGCCGTGGCGCCGGTCGGGCCGGGTTGTCGGTGCCGGGCGGTATGTTCGGGGTGGGTCTCCCCGTGGGGCCCACCCCCGTCCGTACCGACCGAACCACCGGGAAGGCCGCCCGCCGTGACCGTCCGCATCGCCACCTGGAACATCAACTCCGTCACCGCCCGGCTGCCCAAGCTCCTGGAGTGGCTGGAGAGCGCCAAGCCCGACGTGCTCTGCCTCCAGGAGCTCAAGTGCGCGGCCGACGCCTTCCCGTACGAGCAGGTCCGCGAGCTCGGCTACGAGACGGCCGCGCACGGCACCGGCCGGTGGAACGGCGTGGCGATCGTCTCCCGGATCGGCCTGGAGGACGTCGTGCGCGACCTGCCCGGCCAGCCCGGCTACCTGGCCGACGGCGCCCTGCTGCCCGACGTCGAGCCGCGCGCCGTCGCCGCCACCTGCGGCCCGGTCCGGGTCTGGTCGGTCTACGTGCCCAACGGCCGCGAGGTCGACCACCTGCACTACCACTACAAGCTGGAGTGGCTGGAGGCGCTGCGCAAGGCCGCCGCCGAGGACGCGGCCGGCCCCCGCCCCTTCGCCGTCCTCGGGGACTTCAACATCGCCCCCACCGACGCGGACGTCTACGACGTCGCCGCCTTCGAGGGCCTCACCCACGTCACCCCGGTCGAGCGCGCCGCGCTGGCGGCGCTGGGCGAGATCGGCCTGCACGACGTGGTGCCGCGCCCCCTCAAGTACGACCACCCCTACACCTACTGGGACTACCGCCAGCTGGCGTTCCCGAAGAACCGCGGCATGCGGATCGACCTCACCTACGCCAACAAGCCCTTCGTGGACGCCGTCACCGACAGCTACGTGGACCGCGAGGCCCGCAAGGGCAAGGGCACCTCGGACCACGCCCCGGTCGTGGTGGACCTGGACCTCTGAGCCCCCGGGGCCGCGGTGACGCCGTGTGACGATCACGCGAGGTGACGGGCCGTCGCCCGAACGGTCCTGAGCGGTGGCCGGGCCCGCCGGGCCTGCCTACCGTCGGTGAAAGACCGGGTGCAGTTGACACACCACGTGGACATGGGAGTCCCCGGCTGCGCCCGAGAATCCCGGAGGTTCCGGCATGCGCCCCACGCGTACGGCCGCCGCCGCCCTGATCGGCGCGACGGTGCTGACCGGTCTGACGGCCCCCCTCGCAGCAGCCAGGGACGGCGCGGCCTCGGTCAGCCCGTCCCAGGCCGCACCGGGCCAGACCGTGACGGTCACGGTCTCCTGCGAGAAGTCGGACAAGCCCGACGCCAAGACCATCACCGCCCACTCCGCCGCCTTCGAGGGCGGCCCCGCGACCCTCACCCTGGGCTCCGACGGCAGGCACACCGGCTCCGCCCGGCTCGCCGCCGAGCGCAACGGGGACAGCAAGGTCGACGGCACCTGCCCGGACGGCGGCGCCTTCTCCACCACCGTCAAGGTCACCACGGTGACCGCCACCGCCCCCGACAAGGGCCTCGGCGACTGGGGCAAGGCGGCGGGGGAGTGGGCCGGCTCGCTGGGCCAGTCCGGCGCCGGCAGCCAGCAGGTCGCCCCGCACGGCGCGGTGAAGACCGGGCTCGGCGGCTCGGTCGCGTCGGACCCGGCGGAGCTGGCCGGAGGGCTGGCCCTGGTCGCGGGCGGCATCGGCGGCTTCTGGCTGCTCCGCAGGCGCAGTGCCTGACGGCCCCGCCCCCCGCGTACGCGCACGCCGCGCCGCCGAGCCCTGACCTGATCGGACCGGCGGCGCGGCGGCGCGTCGGCGGCGGGCGGGGCCGCCGGTGCGTCAGCGGGCCGCCCGGTCCTGCCGCTCGTCGTGCTGCTCGTGCTGCTCGTGCTGGAGGAGGCCGCTGGCCAGCAGGTACTGGGCCAGCACGTACGTCGCCATGATCCAGAACTGATGCCCCGGCAGCTCGCGCCACTTCGCCAGCTGGGTCGCGATCAGGGTGTCGGAGAGCAGGAACAGCGCCCCGCCCAGCCCGGTCCGCCAGCCCAGGCCGGCCGCGGTGACCGCCGTCGAGGTGAGCAGCAGGCTGTAGCCGGCCACCGGGGCCTTGAGCTCCCCGAGGTCCGGCCAGAGCTGGCCGATCATGCCCGCCCAGGCCGCCGCGTACGCGGCCGCGACCACCAGGGCGCGCCGCCGGTCGGTGAGCGCCCCGCGCTGGACGAACATCGCGACGTAGCAGACGTGCGCGGCCGCGAACGAGCCCATCCCGGCCAGGAACGCGGTGTCGTCCTTCAACTGCAGCAGTACGTCCCCGCCCGCGCTCGCCAGCAGCGCCGGGGTCAGCAGCTTCGGCAGCTCGCGCTCGCTCCGGGCCGCCGCCGCCACGCTGTGCGCGGCCAGCAGCGGCATCAGGGCCGGCTTGGTGGCGTTGCGCAGCACCGGGGCCCCGGAGAGGATCGAGCCCAGGTGCACCGCCGAGGTGGCCGCGAAGCCGCCGAGCAGGCCGGTGGCCGAACGCAGGCGCCCGCCGAGGCCGGTGGCGCGGGTGGTCGTACGGATGCTCATGCGGCGTCTGCCTCCGAGGTCGCCCGGGGTGGGGGGTCCACCGACCCTAAGGGAGCCGGCGGGGTGGGGGAAGACCAGGTTACCGGTGCGTAACCCGGGTGGGGGAAGGGGAGTGACGGCCCGGCCGGGAGAGCGGAGCACCGGCGACCGCTTCGAGGGCTCTTGCGGAGACTTCCTCAGGAGGACGGTTGCTGCCACCGGGTGAGCCGGTCACCGTCTACGCTGGACCCCGACATGGAGCAGCAGGAGTACGCGGTCGGCGCCACCCGGGTGGCCGCCGGCAGGCCGGACGGACGCAGGGGCGGGGCAGGCCGGGGAACCGCCGCCGCCGTCCTCGCCGTACGCGGACCCGAAGCCACCGGGCCCGCCGACTCGGCCGATGCCGCGGGCGAGCACGGTGCTGACGGTCCGCAGGAGCCCGACGGGGCGCTCTCGCCCGACCCGGGACTGCTCCGGCTCGCCCACTGGTTCGCCGCCGCCACCCCCGGCGCCGCCGACGACCTGTGCACCGCCTCCTTCGGCCTCTACCCTGCCCGGCACCTCGGCGCCATCGCCGAGCCCGGCGACCCCGGCGTCAGCTGGTGGCACGGCCCGACCGCCCACACGGCAGCCGTCCCGCGCGCCCGTGAGGCCCGCGAGGGGCGTGCCGACGGCGTCCTGCGCCGGGCCCGGCGCGACGCCGCCGCCCTGCCCGTCGTCCGCTCGGGCGCCAAGTCCGGCCGGCCCGGCCGCCACCGCAGGCCGGAGCGCACCCGGGCCCTGCCGGAGCTGCCCGGCGACGCCCCGGAACCGGCGGGCGAGGAACTCCCCGACGCCGAACGCCGCATCGCCGCACGGCTGTTGCTCGCCCACCCGCTGGTCACCGCCTCCGGCCCGCATGCCGACGGCTTCCCGCTGATCCGCCGTCACCGCGACTGGCTCGTCGAACGCTTCGACACCCTGCTCGGCTACCGCCTGGTCGTCGGCCCCTGGCACGCCCGGCTCTGCAAGGCCGGCCTCGGCCCCGGCGCCGCCCGCCGCCTCGAACACCCCGCCACCGGTGCCCCGTTCACCCCGGCCGGCTACGCCCAACTCGCCCTCGCCCTGGCCCTGCTCGTCGACGCCCCCGAACAACTCCCGTACGGGCGGCTGCTCGACGCGATGCGGTCCGCCGCCCCCGACCTCGCGGCCCAGGCGGCCGACCCGGCCGCCCCCGCGATGGCGCTCGCCGCGCTGGCCGACTGGCAGGTGCTCGGCGGCCTGCCGGCCGACCCGGCCGACACCGCCTTCGTGCTGACCGTCGACCGCGAACTCGCCCGCGCCGTCCCGGCCGGACCGCCCGCCCTCGCCGCCGACGCCGCCGACCTGATCCGCCGCGCCGCCGAGGCCGAACCCGCCACCGCCGTGCGGCGCCTCCTCGCCGAGACGCCCGCCGTCCTCGTCGCCGACCTCCCCGAGGACCGGCGCGCCTGGCTGCACGAGCACCGGCTCAGCGGCCCGGCCGCGCTCGCGGACTTCCTCGGGCTGGAGGCCGAACTGCGGGCCGAGGGCGTCGCCCTGCTCGACCCGGCCGCCGAACTCACCGACCTCGCCCTCCCCGGCACCGGTACCCTCTCCCAGGCCGCCCTGCTGCTGGTCGAAGGCCTGGTGGAGGAGGTCCGGCCGCTGCCCGGCGAGGCCACCGAGGGCGACGTACCGATCGCCGACGCGCTGATAGACGGCCTCCTCGGCGACATCGCCGACGACCACGACCTCCCGGCCCGCTACCTCGCCGACCGCACCGCCCTGCGCCGCGACGCCCTCGACCTCCTGCACGGGCTCGGCCTGATCACCCCCACCCCCCGCACCACCTGGCTGCTCCGCCCCCCGGCCGCCCGCTACGCCCCGGCCCCGGACCTCCACCCCACCCCCGGCACCGGCCGGCACTCCCGCCCCGCCGCCCCGCCGGGGAGTTGAGCCCCGGGCCCCGGCGACTGCCGGGCCGCGCCGGGGCGGGCCGTGGGTGGTCAGGCCGGGATGAGGGCTTCCCATTCGCTGCGGGTGGGTCCGTCGTGCCGGGGGGCGAAGTCGGGGCGGGCGGCCAGCCAGGCGGTGACGTGGCGGTCGACCTCCTCGCTGCCGAAGGCCTCCTCGGGCGTACGGACCAGGTGGCGGACGTGGGCGCGGGCGCGCATGACGACCGGGTCGTCGAAGGCGCAGGCGGCGAGGGCGGCGGTGCGGCGCTCGGGGAGGGCCGAACCGTCCAGCAGGCGCTGCTCGTTGGCGCGGTCGCCGGCCACCTGGGCGTCGAACCAGGGGCGCAGGGTCCGGGCGGCCCAGTCGTGGTAGCCGGTGGGGTCGGCGGCGACCTGGTCGGCGTGGCCGGCGAGGTACTGGCCGGCGAGCAGGCCGAGGGCGACGCCGTGGCCGAGGGTGGGGTTGGTGTGGACGAGGCTGTCCCCGGCGTTGACCAGGCCGGTGACGACGGGTCCGGCGTCGTCGGTGAGGGAGGTCCAGCGGTTGTCCAGGCCGGCCATCGCCAGGACGGCCGAGCGGGGTTCGGGGTCGAGGTCGAGCCAGGCGGCGCAGGCGGGGAAGCGGCGCAGGACGGCCTCGAACACGGCGGGGTCGAGGAGCGCGCCGCGGGTCGGGTCGCCGGTGGAGAGCACCATGCTCAGCGCGAAGGTGTCGTTGTCGGAGGGGAAGACCCCGGCGGCGGCGAACCCCGCGACCGAGCCGGTCCGCACCCGCCCGGGGTCGCGCGGGCCGTCCGCCCGCAGGCGGTACCAGCGGCACAGGTAGGTGATGCCGGTGCGGTGGCTGTCGACGACGGGCGGGCGGCAGCCGGCGGCCGTCAGCCAGCCGGGGACGGCGGAGCGGCGGCCGGCGGCGTCGACGACGAGGTCGGCCGGGTGGGTCCCGTCGTGGGTCCCGTCGTCGACCCGCAGGCCGGTGACCCGGGGCGGGTCGCCGTCCTGGACGGTGAGGGCGCTCACCCGGCGGCCGCGCCGTACCTCGACGGAGGGCTCCCGGCGGACGGCGGCGGTGAGGGCGGCCTCCAGCACGATGCGGCGGGTGCGCAGGGTCACCAGGTCCTCGTCGCCGTCCCGGTGCGGCGGGTGCTGGTCGAACCAGTCGAAGTCGTGGTACTCCCGGGCGCCGCGGGCCAGCAGGTCGGCGTGGACGTCGGGGGCCTCGGCGCGCAGCACCGTGCGGACCGGGGCGAGGAAGGAGTGGGGCTGGTCGGCCTGGGGGACGCGGGGCCGCTTCCAGCGGTAGAAGTCCTCATCCAGGTCCGTGTCGGCCTGTCGGGTCTCCTGCTCGAACAGGGTGACGGCATGGCCCCGCCGTCCGAGCATGAGGGCCGTTCCCAGCCCGCTGATCCCGCCACCGATGATTGCAACCCGCGCCACTGCATCCCCTTCGCGTCGTGTTGCAGAGCGATCATAGGGCTTGCTGATCTTCGGATTGACATGACCCCCCAGGCGCGGGGCGGGGCCGGCTACCTGCTCGCGGTGGCGGCGGCGATCGGGCCGTGCTGGACGGTCTCCACGGTGGCACCGACCCCGAGGGTGCCGAGGGCGATGGAGGCGAGGACGGCGGTGCAGGCGAGGAGACGGCGGTGGCGCTGGGGGAGCGGGAAGCGCGGTTCCTGGTAGGGCGCCTGAGGGCTGGCGTTCATGACAGGGAGGCTCCCAGGGCGGTGTGAACGGTCGGTACGCGCGGGTGAAGTCCGGGCGGGGATCGGGCGTCATATGGCCGCATACGCCCCACCCGGTCGCCGGGTGGGGCGTATGCGCTGGTCAGTGCCGGTGCGTCGGGGGCCTCAGCGCCGTCGGCCGCGCTCGGCGAGGGCCTCGCCCACCGCGACCCGGACGGCGTCCCGCAGGCCGTGGGCGGGGTGGAAGCGGGAGGGGCCGGCCGCCGGGTCCTCACGGAGCTCCTTGACGAGGGAGAGGCAGAGCAGCAGCATCACCACGACGAAGGGCAGCGCGACCAGGATGGTGGCGTTCTGCAGCGCGGTGAGCCCGCCGGCCAGCAGCAGGGCGGCCGCGACCCCGCCCATCAGCACGCCCCAGACCACCACCAGCGGGGTGCGCGGGTGCAGCGAGCCGCGACTGGAGAGCGAGCCGAGCACCAGGGAGGCGGAGTCGGCGCTGGTGATGAAGAAGGTCATCACCAGCAGGACCGCGACCACGCTGGTGACCGAGCCGAGCGGCAGCGAGCGCAGCATCTCGAACAGCGAGGCCTCCGCGCCGCGTGGGATGGTCGCGACCAGGTCGGCGGTGCCGGTGCCGACGAGCCGGATCGCGGTGCCGCCCATGACGCAGAACCAGATCACGGTGGCTCCGCTGGGCACCAGCAGCACGCCGAGCAGGAACTGCCGGATGGTGCGGCCGCGCGAGATCCGGGCGATGAAGGTGCCGACGAAGGGCGCCCAGGAGAGCCACCAGGCCCAGTAGAAGATCGTCCAGGAGCCGAGCCAGCTCTCGTCGGTGAAGGCGCCGGTCTGGGTGGACATCCCGAGCAGGTCGGAGAGGTACCCGCCGACGGTGGACGGGATCGAGTCGAGGACGAACACCGAGGGCCCGAACACGAAGACGAAGAGCATGATCAGCGAGGCCAGCACGACGTTCGCGGTCGAGAGCCACTTGACGCCCTTGTGGACGCCGGAGAACGCGGAGAGCACGAAGGCGGCGGTCAGCGAGCCGATGATGACGAGCTGGGCGTTCTGGGTGTTGCGCACGGAGGTGATGTAGCCGAGGCCGTCGGCGACCTGGAGCGCGCCGAGCCCGAGGCTGGTCGCGGAGCCGAAGACGGTGGCGAAGACGGCGAGCAGGTCGATCGCCCTGCCCTGCCAGCCGTCCGCGCCGCGCTGCCCGATCAGCGGGACGAAGGCGGCGGAGATCCGGTTGCCCCGGCCCTTGCGGAAGGTGGTGTAGGCGAGGGCGAGGCCGCCGACCGCGTAGATCGCCCAGGGGTGGAGGGTCCAGTGGAAGAGCGAGAACTCCAGCGCCTGCTGGGCGGCGGCCGCGCTCTGCGGTTCGAGGCCGGAGCCGGGCTGCGGGGCGGCGAACAGTTGCAGGGGCTCGCCGACGCCGTAGAACATCAGGCCGATGCCCATGCCGGCGCTGAACATCATGGCGACCCAGGCGAGGGTGGAGAACTCCGGTTCGTCGTCGTCGCGGCCGAGCCGGATCCGGCCGAAGCGGCTGAAGGCGAGCAGCACGGTGAGGACCAGGAAGACGTCGGCGGCCACCACGAACAGCCAGCCGAAGTTGTGCAGGACCCAGCGGAGCGCCGTGCTGGAGGTGCGGCCGAGCGAGTCCTCGGCGAACACGCCCCAGGCGACCACCGCGAGCACCAGGACGGCGCTGATCCCGAAGACCGCCCGGTCGGTGGGGAGGGTGGCGGCGGGTTCGCCGGGTTCGTCGGGCTCCTGCACGCGCGGGGAGGGCTGCGGCGGCTGGCTGCTCATGCGGGGGGGACCTCTCGACATACGCGGAACACGGGGATTCAAGATGTATGTCGCACTATGTCCAGTTGGCGGCGTGCGCGGCGGGAGGGCGCGCCGGGCAGGCGGAGGGTGGGGACCTTCGTCCCGTCAGGCCGCCCGCCCCCGCCCTGGCGGGTGCGCGGTCGCGGGGTCGGGGTCGGGGTCGGGAGAGCGCTTCGGCGGCTGCCCGCGTCGGCCCCCGGCCCGGTGGAGGTGGGGGCGGTTCGGCCCTTGGCCAACTCCGCGACGGATGCGCGCGGTTGGGGCAGGGTTTCGGCCATCGGCCGCTGCCCGGAGGGGAGTTCGAGGGGGCGGGCGCCGGGGGCGTACTCGGCCGGGCCCGGGCGGGAACCGCCGCCTGCCGACCCGGTCACGGAAAGCGCCGGAGCGCCTACGCTGGGAGAGCGGGAGCGCCATCCGGACAGTGCCGTCCGGATGCCGTCGTGCTCCGCCGTCGAGGAGGTGCCAGGCCCGTGCCCGGAAGCGTGGACCCGCCGGGAAGCATCGAGCTTCCCGGAATCGTCAAACCGCTGCCCGCCCGGTGGTTCGTCCGGCGCGACACCAACGCCGAGATGCGGTGGGACGCGCTGCGCGAGGCCGACGGCGGGGCCGCCGTGGGCCGTCACGTCCCGGTGGAACGGTTCTTCGTCCGCAACCACACCAGCACCCCGCTGATCGACCCGGCCGCCTGGCGGCTGCGGCTGTTCGGCAGCGGCCTGCACGGCGCTCCGGGGCCCGAGCGGGCGGTCGAGTTCGGCCTGGCCGACCTGCGGGCGCTGCCCGCCACCCGGACCGAGGCGCTGATCGAGTGCGCGGGCAACGGCCGCGGCTACTTCCACCGCCAGCAGGGCCAGCGCGTCCCCGGCACCCCGTGGACGCTGGGCAGCATCGGCTCGGCGGCCTGGCGGGGCGTGCGGCTCGCCGAGGTGCTGCGGGCCGCCGGGCTGACCGACCGCGCGGTGGACGTGCTGCCCGTCGGCCTGGACCCGGACTACGTCGTCGACGGCACCAACCACGGCCCGGTGCGCCGGCCGCTGCCGATCGCCAAGGCGCTGGACGACGCGCTGCTCGCCTACGAGATGAACGGGGCCCCGCTGACCCCCGACCACGGCGCGCCGGTGCGACTGGTGGTGCCCGGCTGGGTCGGCATCGCCTCGATCAAGTGGGTCGGCAGCATCGAGGTGGCCGACCACCCGCTCCGGTCGCCCTGGAACACCGTCTTCTACCGGATGTACGGCCCGGGCTGGCCGCCCGACGGCGTCGCGCTCACCACCCAGGTGGTCAAGTCCGCCTTCGAACTGGCCGAGGGCGCCCGGCTGGAGGCCGGGCGCGAGCACCGCCTGTACGGACGGTCCTGGTCCGGCACGGCCCCGGTGCGGCTGGTCGAGGTGAGCACCGACGGCGGCCGCAGCTGGCGGCCCGCCGAACTGGACGGGGAGCCGCCCGCCGGGGACTGGGCGCGCTGGAGCGTCGGCTGGCGCCCCGAGCGGCCCGGCCGGTACGAGCTGCGCGCCCGCGCGACCGACCGCGGCGGCGCCACCCAGCCCGAACGGGCGGCCCTCAACCGCGAGGGCTACCTGTTCGGCGCGGTGGTGGCGCACCCGGTGACGGTGGTCTGAGCGGCCGTCGGGGCACCCGACCCGGTGTGCTTCGGCTGTGGGGCCGTCCGGGGTCGGGGCGCGCGGGCTCAGCCGGTGGACTGGACCTCATACGGGGCCGGGTAGGGGGTCTCGTACGGGGTCAGCACCAGGCGCACCACGTCCTCCAGCCGCCGTCTGGCGTCCCCGAGGGTGGTGCGGCCGGTCACCCAGGCCGTCAGCTCCCCCTGCCAGGCGTGCGCCACGATGTGGCGCACCAGGTCGCTGGCCGCCGCCGGCACCTCGGCCGTCACCACCTGGAGCGCGGTGCTGTCGGCCCGGGCCATGCCTTGCAGGGCCTCGCTGGCGAAGGGATCGGTGGAGGCGGCGACGGCGACCCGCAACCGGGCCAGCTCGGGCTGGCGCTGGTAGGCCCGCATCCCGCCCCGGACGAACCGGACCGCCCGGTCGGTGGCCCCCAGCCCGGCGCGCGGTCCGCGCAGCTCGGCCACCAGGTCCGCCAGCAGCAGCCGGTGCCACTCGGCGATCGCCGCCGCCAGGAGGTGGTCCTTGGAGGAGAAGTAGCGGTACGCCGTCCCCAGGGCGACTCCGGACCGCTCGCAGACCTGCTTCATCTGCAGCCGCTCGACGCCGATCTCGTTCACCAGGGCGAGCGCGGCCGCGATCAGGCTTTCGCGGCGTTCGAGCTGACGCGGAGACATCGCCTCCACCGGCCGTGGTGACAGGTCAACCTTGGTCACCCGCACCATGATACGGGCCGGGGCCGCTCAGGAGTATGACGCCGACCGGCCCCCTTCCGTTCGCCCGCCGTCCACCGCGCTTCGTCCGCGCTGCGTCCGGGCTTCGTCCGGGCGGCGGGCGGGGGCGTCCGGAGGCCTTCCGGGCGGCTCCGCGCGGCCGCCGACGGCCTCCGGGAGCCGCCCGGTTCACGGCATCCGGCGGATCAGCGCCTCCTGGGTGGCGGAGGCCACCAGCCGGCCGTCCCGGTCGTAGAACTCGCCGAGCGACAGGCCGCGGCCGTCCGAGGCGGAGGGGCTGCGCTGGGCGAAGAGCAGCCACTCGTCGGCGCGGAAGGGGCGGTGGAACCACATCGCGTGGTCCAGCGAGGTCATCAGCAGCCGGGGCGGCTCGATGCGCTGGAAGAAGTTCGCCTGCTCGTGCAGCCCGGCGGTGGAGGCCAGGGTGAGGTCGGACAAGTAGGTGAGCGCGCAGGTGTGCAGCAGCGGGTCGGTGTCCGGCAGGCGGGTGGCGATGCGCAGCCAGACGAACTGCTGGGGCATGCCGGGGACGGCCGGCGGCAGGCCCGGGGCGTCCGGCGGCACGAAGCGCAGTTCGAGGTCGCGGAAGCCGTCGGAGGCCTTGATCGCGGTGCGCAGCTCCTCGTCCCAGTGCGAGAAGGCGTCCGGCAGGGTCTCCGGGGCGGGCAGCGGGGGCGCCTCGCGCTGGCGGTCGCCGGCGGCCGGTTCGGGGAGCTTGAAGGAGGCGGTGAGGTTGAAGATCTCCTTCCGGTCCTGCACCGCCCGGACCCGGCGGGTGGTGTAGGTGAAGCCCTCGCGCAGCCGGTCGACCTGGTACTCGATCGGCCGGGTCGGGTCGCCGGGCAGCAGGAAGTAGCCGTGCAGGGAGTGCACCGCGCGCTTCGGGGCGCAGGTGCGCCCGGCGGCGGCGAGGGCCTGGGCGGCGACGTGGCCGCCGAAGGCGCGCATCGGGGCGCCGGCGTGGCAGTGGCCCCGGAACGTGTTCTCGTTCAGCTGCTCGATTTCCAGCAGGGCGGCGAACGGGGTGGCCGGGGCGGGCGCCTGCTCGGTCGGTCTCTGCTGTTCTGTCAGGTCGGTCACCGGCCCATAGTGGCAGAAGCCAACCGTGCGGCGGTGTGACCTGGGTAACGCGGACCCCGGGTAGAACGTGTTTCACTGCGGCGCCCGGTCGAGGGGATGTCGGACCGGTCACCTAGCGTGCTGCCCATGACGCAATCCGCACAGGCGTACGCCTACCTGCGCCCGTCGGCCGTCCTGGACGGCGCCGCCGGCCGGAGCCTCGACCTGGCCACCTCCGGCGGCGCCACCCCGCTCGGCGCGGCCGCCAACCCGCGCTTCTTCGCGGGCTTCCTGGCCGAGCCGGCCCCGGCCGCCGCCGCACTGCTCGCCGTCGCGGACGTCGCCGCCGCCCGCTACCACCAGCCGCGGCTGCGCGCCTCGCTCGACCCGGTGGTCACCGCGAACGGGGACCGGCTGCGCTTCGAGTCCTTCTCCGGCTGCTGCGGCGTGTACGCCCGGCTCGACGTGCTCGGGGCGGGGCTGGACGGTGGCGAGATCGGCCACGGCACCACCAACGTGGACGTCAACGACCCGCTGCGGGAGGCGCTGACCAGGATCGGCCCGGCCGAGCCGCTGCACCTCGCGGTCGGGCCGGACGCCCTGGAGGTCACCGGCTTCGACGGCCCGCTGGTCGAGCGGAAGGTGCCGCTGCCGGAACGCTGGCTGCGCGGCTTCGCCGAGACCCAGGTGGTCGCCGCCGGCTTCGACCTGCGTGCCGAACTCGGCGCCGCCGAGGCCGTGCGCTTCCTGCGCTCGCTGCCGCGCGGCGGCCGCGGCGGCGTCGGCTGGGTCGTCCCGGCCGGGCGCACCCTGCGGCCCACCACCCGCCCGGTGCCCGGCGCCGTCTGCCTGCCCGGGCCCGAGCGGCTGGTCGCCCTGCAGCGCGTGCTGCGGCACGCGCTCGGCCTGCGGGTGTACGGGCCGGTCGCCGGCCCGGCCCCGACGGCCTGCGCCTGGGAGGTCGTGCTGCCCGGCATGCGGCTGACCCTCACCCTCTCGCCGGACGCCTCGCGCGGCTTCTCCGGCGAGGGCGGCGTGCTCGACGCGCTGGCCACCGGCACGGTCGAGCAGGACGCCGAGCTGATCGCGGTACTGCTCGCCTGGGAGCCCCGGATCGAGGCCGCCGAGCTGGCCGAGCAGTCCGGGCTGAGCGTCGAGCGGGTCCGCGCCGCGCTCACCCGGCTCGGCACCTCCGGGCAGATCGGCTACGACACCGCCGAGGCCGCCCACTTCCACCGGCGGCTCCCGTACGACGCCGGGCGCGCCGAGGCCGCCAACCCCCGGCTGCGGGCCGCCCGGGCGCTGGTCGCGGCGGGCGCGGTGCGGCTGGAAGGCGACGGGGGAACGGCCGTCGTCACGGTGGACGACCACCTCCAGCGGGTGCGGACGGACGCGTCGGGGCGGGTGAGCTGCACCTGCCTGTGGTGGGCCAAGTACCGCGGCGGGCGCGGGCCGTGCAAGCACGCGCTGGCGGTCGGCATGGTGCGGGAGGCCGGGGCGTGAGCACAGGGGAGAGGGCGGAGATGGCGGAGAGGGCAGAGAGGGTGGAGAGAGCGGTGAAGGTGGCGAAGGTGGCGAAGGCGGAGGCGGAGATCGTGGAGCGGACGGCGGGGCCGGTCGGGGAACTGCTCGCCGCCGTCCGGGCCGGGTTCGTCCAAGCCGTCCCGGAGCTGCTGGCCGAGCTGGACCGGGCCCAGCGGCGGGAGTGCTTGGCCGCGCTCAAGGAACTGCGCAAGGAACTGCGCGACGACTGGTCGCAGTCCAGGACGGACCTCCGGGGCGCCCTGCTGATCGCCGGAGCCGGCTGCCACCCCGGCCCGGCGGGCGCCGCCACCTGGCTCGCCGGCACCGACTTCGGCAGCCGCGACTGGGCCCGGCACCCGGCCCTGCACGTGGTCGTCGAGGCCCAGCCGCAGGAGTGGCAGATCGAGGTGGCCACCCGGCTCGCCGAGCGGCCGGTGCGCTCCTGGGGCTGGTCGATGCACCCGCTGGTCGAGGCGATCGTCCGGCGCACCGGCTGCGCCGTGCCGGTGAGCGAGCCCTTCGTCCGGGGCTGGTTCGGCGCCCTGTCCACCGAGTACGGCCCCCGGCCGCCCTTGGTCGAGCGGCTGCGGACCGACGCCCTGACGCCCGTCCTGCTGCCCCGGATCCTCGAACTCGCCGACATCGGTGGCACATTGACCCACCGGCACAGCCCGCGCCCGGGGGACGTCTGGACCGGGGCGATCGCGGAGCTGGCCGCCGCCGGGGTGGTGGACCGGGCCGACCTGCTCGACCGCTGCCTGGCCAGGCTGCTGCGCGGCGGCAAGCCTGCCGACCAGCGGGCCTTCCTGGAACTGCTGCGGGCGCTCGACCCGGCGCCCCGGGAGTACGCCGCCCGGCCGCGGGACGTCCTGGCCCTGCTGGACGGCCTGTCGGTGATCGCCGGCCACGCCCAGGAGGTGCTCGCCGGACTGGACGAGGCCGGGCTGATCGCGCCCGAGGCGCTCATCGAGGCCTCCGCCGTGGTGCTGTTCCGGACCGAGAAGAAGCTGGTGCGGGCCCAGCTGGCCTGGCTGGAGAAGGCCGGCCGGCGCGCGCCCGACCGCTCCGGGCCGGTGGTGCTCGCGGCAGCCGGGGCCTTCGCTCACCCGGACCCCGGCGTCCAGGAGCGGGCGCTGAACGTTGTGGCCCGTCACCTCGCCGCGGCGGGCGGGGCGGTGCTGCCCGAACTGCGCGGCGCCGCCGAACTGCTCCATCCCGCCCACCACGCCCGGGCCGGGGAACTGTTCGGCGCGCCCGTCGGCAGCGGCGACGGCGTCGTCGTCGTCGGTGACGACCCGGCGGCCGGGGCGGACGAGATCCTGCCGCCGGTGCCCGGGCCTCGCCCGCTCGGGGCACCGATCGGCTCGGCGGCCGAGCTGGCCGAGGAACTCTCCGCGCTGCTCGCGGCCCGGGAGCCCGAGGTCGCCGCCTTCGAACGGGTGCTGGACGGACTGGTCCGGCAGGCCCACCTGGACCGGGCCGCGCTCCTCGCGGCACTGGAACCCGTCCGCCGGACGCACCCCTGGCAGGGCGCCGGCCACTGGGCCGACTGCACGCCCCGGGACATCTCCTACGTGGTGGCCGCGCTGGCGGGCGAGACGCCGTCACGCCGGCTCTGGGACGCCCTCACCGGCAGCGGACGCACCCCGCTGCGCGGCCCCCGCACCAGCCCGCACGGCGCCGTCCTCGCCGCCCGGCTGGAGGAGGCCGCCTGGCAGGTGACCGCCAACCGCCCGCCCTACCTGCTCGCCGTTCCGACCGACACCACCGGGGCGATCGAACCGGCGGCGCTGGTCGAACGCCTCGCCGGGTACCAGGCGGCGCACATCACCCCCGGCCAGGCCGACCTGTGCGCGGCCCTGCTCAGGGTCCGGCCGACCGCCGAGCCCGAGGTACTGGCCGCCGCCGAGGCGCTCACCTCGCCCGCCGGGCGGTGGCTGGCGCACTGGCTGCGCACCGGCGGCCTGCCCGGACAGCCCTCCGAACGGGTGCTCTTCGCGCCCGGCCGGGGCGTGCGGAGCCGGCGGACCTACCTGGACCGTTGGTGGGAGGAGATCGAACGGATCGTCGTCGCCCAGCCGGGCACCGGCTCCGGGCCGACGGGGCCGGCCGGCGAGCGGCTCGCCCCGGAGTTCCGCAAGCTGCTCGACCCGACCGGGCCCAGCGTTTCCCGGGCCCGCGCCGTCGAGGAGTGGGTCTGGCGGCCGGTCCCGCACTGGGTGGCGGTCCTGCCCCACCACCGGGAGGAGCTGGCCGCCCGCTGGCTCGACCAGTTCGCGGCGGGCGCCGACCGGGACGAGCGCGGGGCCGCGCGCCACCTCCCGCTGCTCGCCGAGTCCGGCGGCCCCGCCGGGCTCGCGCTGCACCTGGCGCTCGCGTACGGGCTGGGTGCCCGGCACGCCGAGGACCGGACCGGCGCCCTCGACGCGCTGCTGGTGCTCGCCGCGCGCGGGGAGCTCGACGGCGGGCTGCTCGGGCGCGAGCTGGGCGAACTGGTCCCGCTCGGGGCGGTCAAGCCGACCCGGCTGGTGGCGGTGCTCGGCCAGGCGGCGGAGACCGGCGCGCACCGGACGGTGTGGACGGTGCTGCGGGCCGCGTTGCCCGGACTGCTCGGCACGTCCGGGCCGACCGTCCGCGGGCTCGGGGACCTGCTCGCCCTCGCCGCGGACTGCGCCCGGCGGGCCGGGGTGCGGGGCGCGGTGGCCGAGGTGACGGCGGTGGCGGAGCAGGGTGGGTCGAGCCGGGTGGTGAAGGAGGCCCGGGCGCTGCGGGACGTCCTCGCGGGCTGAGCGGGGCTCATGCGTCGGCGGGACGGGCGGAGAGGACGGGCCGAGATGGCGGGCCGAGAGGGCGGGCGGGGCGTCAGGTTCTAGGGTGGGCGGGATTTCCGATCCGTCCGCTACGTACCGGAGAGCCCGTGCTGCACCTTCGCCTGATCGTCCCGCCCGACCTGCGCGAGCCGGTGCTCGGCTGCCTGGACGACTCGGTCGGGGTCACCCACGTGGTGGTCCTGCCGGACGCGGCCGTCCGGCCCGCCGGGGACGTGGTGCTCTGCGACGTCGCCCGGGAGGCGCTGGACGAGGTGCTGGGCGCACTGCGCGGGACGGGCCTGGTCGAGCGCGGGGCGATCGACGTCTCGGCGCTCGACCTGAGCCTCTCGGCGGCGGCCGACGAGGCCGAGCGGCTGGCCCCGGGGGAGGGGGCCGACGCGCTGGTGTGGGAGTCGGTCTCCGAGATCACCCACGAGGAGTCCACCCTCACCTGGGTGTTCCTGGCCTTCCTCACCGTCGCCACCATGCTGGCGGCCTGCGGCTCGGTGCTGGACAGCGCCATCCTGGTCGTCGGCGCGATGGCGGTCGGCCCGGAGTTCGGGCCGCTGGCCGGGCTCTGCGTGGCGATCGTCCAGCGCCGGATGCGCCCGGCGCTGCGCTCGCTGAACGCCCTGGTCACGGGTTTCCTGGTGGCGATGGCGCTGACGGTCTGCTTCGGACTGCTGATGGACGCGCTGGGGCTCTTCTCGGTGGAGCGGTTCGACGCCGTGCGTCCGAACACCTCGTTCATCTGGCAGCCCGACGCGACCTCCTTCGTGGTCGCCTTCCTGGCGGGCGTCGCCGGGCTGCTCTCGCTGACCTCGGCGAAGGCCGGCACCCTGGTGGGCGTCGCGATCTCGGTCACCACCGTGCCCGCCGCGGCCAACGCAGCGGTCGCGCTCGGGTACGGCAAGGTCGATCAATTCTGGGGATCCAGCGTGCAGTTGCTGCTGAACCTGCTGGGGATCGTGCTGGCCGGGGTGCTCACCCTGGTGGTGCAGGAGGCGGGCTGGGCGGTGATCCGGCGCCGCCGGGGGACGGCGGCGAACAGCTGACAGCTGACGGCGAACAGATAACAGCGAACAGATAACAGATGACAGATTTCAGATGACAGAGTTTGAAATCTGTTCGCTGAAACCCGTCGCCTGTTCCCGCACCTCCGTCCGCTCCGCGACCAGCGGCTCGATGCCGCGCGGCCTGGCCGCGACGGCGCGCCACCAGAGCCGCAGGGCCGGCGGGTCGGCCGGCTCGAAGGGCTTGCCGGGGCGGGGGACCGCCAGGTGGGCGCCGAGCGCCTGGGCGGCGGTGACCACGCGCTCGGCGGGCTCCTCCCAGGGGTGGATCGCCAGGTTGAAGGTGCACCAGTGGATCGGCAGCAGCAGCTCGCCGCCCAGGTCCAGGTGCGCCCGGACGCCCTCCTCCGGGGTCATGTGCACCTCGGGCCAGAACTCGCTGTACGCCCCGACCTGCATCATCGTCGCGTCGAACGGGCCGAGCCGGCGGCCGATCTCCGCGAAGCCGGGGAAGTAGCCGGTGTCCCCGCTGTGGAAGATCCGGTGCCCGCCGCCCGCGACCACCCAGGACGCCCAGAGGAACAGCGCGCTGGTGCGCGGACCCCGGCTGCAGTAGTGCCGGGCGGGCGTGGCGGTCAGGGTCAGTCCGGCGACCTCGGCCGACTCCCACCAGTCCAGCTCGACGATCCGCCCGGCCGGCACGCCCCAGTGCTCCAGGTGCGCCCCGACCCCGAGCGGTACGGCGAACACCGCGCCGCTGCCGATCAGGGCCTTCACGGTGCGCATGTCGAGGTGGTCGTAGTGGTCGTGCGAGATCACCACCACGTCCACCGGCCCGAGTTCGGACAGCGGCAGCGGTACCGGGTGCAGCCGCTTGGGGCCGGTCCAGCCGAAGGGGGAGCAGCGCTCGCCCCAGACCGGGTCGATCAGGACGCGCCGCCCGCCGATCTCGGCGAGCACGGTGGCGTGCCCCAGCCAGGTGAGCCGCAGCCCGGAGGCGGGCGGGGCGGCGAGGTCGACCGGGAGCAGCCGGTGCACCGGCACCGCGGCGGACGGCGCCCGGCGGGTCTTGTCCCCGCTCAGCTGGGCGAGGGTGATCTCCAGCGGGCTGCGCTCGTAGACCAGGCGGCGGGTGGGCACCGGGTTGCGGAAGGCGCCGTCGGCGAACTGCGGCGAGCGGCGGATCCGGGCCAGCCGCTCGCCCCGGGGGTCGGCCCCGAAGGCGTCGGTGCGGACCCGGTGCCAGGCGGCGCGGGGCAGTCCGGCGAGGCCGGGGAGCGCGCGCTCCGGGGCGCCGCGGCCGAGCGCGGCCCGGTCGGCGTCCGGTGCGCTGGGCGGCGGTGCGAACTGTGACGTCAGACCGGCGAGACGGGAGAACCACGGGACGGGGCGGGGCACGGCTCCTCCTGGGACGGTCACGGCTACCGGGCAGGCCGGGGCGCGTACCCCGGGGGCCGTGGGGCCACTGGGGTACGACAACCATCTCGTCGGACGTTACTCGCCGTGGGCCGTTCGGACCCGGCGAAGAGCCCGGCGCGGTCCAATCGGCGTACCCGGGCACGCGCCACCGGCGCCGAGCCCGGCCCCGCGTGGTGCGGGTGCCCGGCGCCCGCGCCCCGCGCCCGTCGCCGGCCCGCCGCTACGCGTAGAAGCGGGTGATCGCCTCCGCGACGCAGTGCGGCTTGTCGCTCTGCTCGCTGGTGATGGTGAAGCGCACCACCGCCTGGACCCCGCCCGGCACCTCGGTGGCCGAGAGCAGCTCGGCGGTGGCCCGGATCGCGGTGCCGACCGGCACCGGGGCCGGGAAGCGCACCTTGTCCGAGCCGTAGTTCAGCGCCATCCGCACGCCCTCGACGCCGTAGCACTCCTTGGCCAGCACCGGGATCATCGACTGGGTCAGGTAGCCGTGCGCGATGGTCGAGCCGAACCGGCTCTCCTTCGCCCGCTCCGGGTCGACGTGGATCCACTGGTGGTCGCCGGTCGCCTCGGCGAACAGGTCGATCTTCCGCTGGTCGATGGTGTGCCACTCGCTGGTGCCCAGCTCGGTGCCGACGGCGGCGGTCAGCTCGGCGAGGGAGGCGAAGGTCGTCACGGTGCGCTCCTGGAGGGGACGGCCCCGGGGAGGGGTCACGGGGGCAGGACGCCGGAAGCGTATGCCTACCCGCCGGTACCTGTCAGGAGCGGAGTGCGAAAGCCGAGCTCAGGGCCGCAGCAGCGGTCGGCCGAGCGATCCCTGCCCGAGCGATCCCTGCCCGGTCGGGAACAGCCGGCGGCCGCTCACCAGTTCCGGCACCAGGGCGATGAACAGCGGCTCCGGGTCCCCCACCCACGGCCGCAGCCCGGAGCGCAGCACCCGGCGCACCTGCTCGGGCTCGCTGACGGCGTCGGCCCGGCCGTGCACCAGCACGCTCCACCCGGTGCGGGTCACCGGGTCCAGCAGGTCCGCCTGGAAGGCCACCACCGTGCCGTCGAGCCCGCGCGCGGTGGCACTTCCCCGGCGCACGGCGAGCACCAGCCGCCCGTCCAGGACCTCGAAGGAGACCGGCAGGACGGCCGGCAGCGCGTGCTCGGTGTACACCACGCGCCCGACGGGCACGGTGCTGAGCAGCCGTAGGCACTCGGCCTCGCTCAGGGTCTCCACTCGGTCCTCACGCTCCATGCGTCCGATCGTCCTCGGTCGGCGCGGGCGTCGATAGGGCCCATGGTCCCTGAGCGGACGGGCCGGGAGCCCCGTCGGCGCCCGGCCGGAGCGGTAGCCTGCCCCGCGTCGGGATCGGTGGAGGGGCGGGCGCAGGAGGGGGCGGACGGATGGCCGGCGGGGTCGATCTGGTGGTGATCGGGGCGGACGGCGGGCCCGAGCGGGCCTACGGCGGGTCGGCGCACGCCCCGGCGGGCGCCCGGCTGTTGGCCGAGGTGCTGCCCGGGATGTGCTTCGACACCGGCGCCGCGGGCTGCCGGGTGACGGCCGTGGCGCCGGACGCGGACGCCAACGCGATGCTCACGGCCGTCCGGGACGCGGCCCGGCGCCCCGGCCGTTGGCTGGTGGTCTGCCTGGTCGGCCAGTTGGTGGCCGACCCGCGCGGGCGCCGGCTCGCCCTGGTCACCGGCGGCAGCACCCCCGGCAACGCCTACCGGCGCGGCCTGGCCTGGGACTGGGTGGTCAGCGCGATGGTGCACGGGGACCAGGAGGAGACCCTGCTGCTGGTCGACGCGGTGGCCGACCGGGAGACCTGGACGGCGCTGGACCGGCCCGGCGAGGACAGCGCGGGCGAACTGCTCAGCTACTCCCGGGTCCCGCTGTGGGGCCGGATCGGCCGCTACGCCCCGGGCAGACGCGGCCGGGACGCCGTACTGCCGGGCGAGGAGGGCTCGTTCAGCCGGGCGCTCACCACCGTCCTGCACCACGGCGTCCCGGGCGCCCCGGCGGCGGTCGCCCCGCTGGACCTCCAGCCCGCCGTGGCCGGACTGCTGGACGGGGGCGATCCGTCCGGCGGTCCGGGTACGCCGGGCGCGCGCCTGCTCGTTCCGCCGCACGGCGGGCGCCTGTTGATGCGCAATCGGGCCGCTGTTCGGGGCGCATTGGCCGGATTGTCGCTTTCCGAAGAACTGTTGGCCGTTCTGTGGCGGGAAAGTGCCCCGACGGAACCGCCTTCCGCGTAAGGTCAGGGGGCCTGAGGTGTTGCCGTGATGGGGTGGGTTGGCGAAGAATCGATCCCCAGTGGAAACATCGGCGGGTCTTCGGAATTCTCCTGGCGACCGTTGATCACGGATCGGCTCGGTCGCGACGAGGTGGGGCGATGCGGCAGCGCGGAAATGTGTTGCGCCCTGGGGCGATCGGGACTGGCGGGGCGGTTCTGGTGTTGCTGCTCGGCGCTTGTGCGAGTGGCGGTGGCGGTGGTTCCGTCGATCGTCTCGGGTCGCCCGTGCCCACGGTTGCGGGAGTGAACCCGTTAACTCCTTCGGGTGGTCCGGCAAACGGCGCGATCGCGCCGACCGACGGGCCGGAAGGGGCCCGGGGGCGGCTGGCCCTGAGGACGTATCAGGACTGGTGGCGGGCGCAGGCCACGGCCTACGGGCGTACGGATTCGGACGGTTCCGCGCTCGAGGCGTACTCCTCCGGTCGGGCCCTGTCCGATGCCCTGGTCGACCTCCGTCAACTCCACGACGCCAAACTGGTGATGACCGGAATGCCGCGGAATTCGGCGGTGGTGAAGGCCGTCGACCTGAATGCCGATCCGCAGACCGCCGTGATCGAGGACTGTCTCGACGTCTCGGACTGGCACCGCGTCGACGCCGTCACCCGTACCGCGAAGGATCCGGCCGACCGGCTCAACCGCTATGTCGCGACCGCTTCCCTGCGATGGTTCCAAGCGCACTGGCTGATCTACGACTTCAAGCGAGAGGTGGACCGGACATGCTGAACTCGCGGAAACCGGGCCGACGGTTCGCGGTCGTCGCATCGTTGTCCGCCGGGCTGTTGTTGTCCTCGGCGGTAACGGCGACGGCGGACGAACCACCGGCGGCCGGGGCGGAGACCTGTTCCCCGAGCGTGATCTGCTCGCACGCCGGAACCGGCGGGAACAGCACCACCACGCCCGGCACCTCCCAGGGCGGCGGCGACACCGGCGGCAGCGGGCCGCAACTGTGCAGCTACCACGGCACCCAGTGGGCCTGCTACGACCCGGAGCGCGGCTACTTCAACAGCGACGTCGGGTGCTACTTCCGGCCCCTGGACGCGCAGCCGCCCGAGGGCGACCCGGCCTGGGAGGGGCACAAGCCCTCGGAGGGCGCCGTCTACTCCAAGGTCTGCCCGCAGACCGGCGGCGGGCAGGACGGCCTGCAGCTGCAGTTCGTGAGCAACGCGGCGGGCGCGACCCCGGTGATCAACCTGACCGTGCAGGCGAAGCTGCTCGCCGACCGGATGGTCTTCCCCACCCCGAAGGCGAGCCTGGCGCCCAAGGACACCGCGGTGGTCAAGCTGCCGGTCTGGCTCTGGGCCGAGGGCATGGTGGCGCCCGCGCCGAGTTCGCTCACGGTGCCGGGCGCCTCGGTCACCGTCACCGCGCAACTGGACGGCATGACCTGGGACTTCGGCCAGGGGATGACGGTGGACTGTGCCACGGCCGGGACGCCGTACGACCCGAAGTACGGGGACGCGAAGTCCCCCGACTGCGGCTACGAGTTCGCGGTCGGCTCGGGCACCCGCAAGGGCGGGGTGTTCACCGGCACGGTGACCGCGCACTGGCGGGCCCACGTGGTGATCACCGGGCCGAACGCGAAGACCTTCGACATCGACATGCCGCGCGGAGCGGACCTCGCGCTCAAGGTCGCCGAGGTGCAGGTCCTCAACTGACGGCACCACAAGGGCCGTTCGGCAACTGACGATCCGAAGAGCGAACGAGGGAAGGGCGGAACCCGGTGGAGAACCGTACATTCGCGACGCCGGGGTCCGGCACGCCGGCGGGCGCCGCGGTGTCCGTGGCGGTACCGGAGCAGCAGGAGCAGGGCCGGGCCACGCCGCACGCGCCCGGCCGCACCATGCGGGCCCGGCGCCGGCGCCCCGCGGTGCTCGCCATGGCGGTCGCGCTGATCGCGGCCGGCGGGCTCGGCGGCGCCGTCCTCTACAACAGCACCGGCCAGCGGGTCGCGGTGCTGGCACTCGCCCGGGACGTGCCCTGGGGGCAGGTCATCACCGACGACGACCTGGTGGTGGCCCGGATCGCGGGCGACCCGGCGCTGCGGCCGGTCTCCGCCCAGGACCGGGCCAGGGCGGTCGGCCTGCGGGCCGCCACCGACCTCAAACGCGGTGCCATGCTGACCGGTTCGGACCTCGCGCAGGGCCTGACCGTGCAGCCGGGGCAGATCGTGGTCGGGGTGTCGGCCAAGCGCACCCAACTGCCCGCCAGCCGGCTCCAGCCAGGGGTGCAGATCGTCGTGGTCAACACCCCCGACAACGGCCGGCCCGACTCGCTGGCCGCGACGGTCATCACCGTCGGCCGGGTGGACACCGACGGCAGCCAGGTGGTCGACGTGGCGGTCGGCACGGCGGACGGGCCGCGGCTGGCGCAGTGGGTGGCCGGCGGACGGATCCAGGTGCTGCTGGCCCCGCGCGCGGCCCCGGGCGGCAGCGCCCCGGCCTCGCCCTCGGCCGCCCCTTCCGGCGCGGCCCCCACGGGCGCCGCACCCTCGGGTACGACGCCCACGGGTACGACGCCCCCCGGCGGGGCGGCCCCCGCAGGCGGCGGCGGGCCCTCGACCCCGGCCGGGGCGGGTGGCGCCTGATGGCGGTGATCGCGGTGGTCGGCGGCCCGGGCGCGCCCGGGGCGACCACCACCGCCCTGGCACTGCTGCTCGCCTGGCCGCTCCAGCCCGGCCGCCGGATCCTGCTGGTCGAGGCCGACCCGGACGGCGGCGCGGTACTGGCCGGCGCCCTGGAGGGCCGGGTCGAGGCGGTGTACGGGCTGCGCAACCTGGCCGTCGCCGACCGGCGCGGACTGCTCGCCCAGACCATCTGGGAACAGCTCATCGACCTCTCGCCCGAGGGCGACGCCGAGCGGCTGCTGCTGCCCGGCCTCACCGACCCGGTCCAGGCCTCCGGCCTCGCCTACACCTGGGAGCCGCTCGCCGAACTGCTGCACGGCATCGAGCGGCAGGGCTACGACGTCATCGTCGACCTCGGCCGCTCCGGCGCCACCGGGGCCGGAGCGGTGCTGGCCCGCCGCGCCGACGTGGTGGCGGTGACGGTCCGCAGCACGCTGCGCGGGCTGAGCGCCGCCCGGCCGCGGCTCGCCGCGCTCGGCGAGGACCTCGCCGCCGCCGGGACCGGGACGGACGCGCTCGGACTGCTGCTGGTCTCCGAGGGGCCGTACTCGGGCGCCGAGGTCTCCCGCGAGTTCGGCCTGCCGGTGCTCGGTGAGCTGCCGCACGCCCCCCGCACCGCCCGGGTGCTCTCCGACGGCGGGGACACCACCGACCGGCGGTTCATCCGCTCGGAGCTGATGCGCACGGCGCGGTCGGCGGCGGACGAGGTGCAGCTGCTGGTCCGCCGACGGCGGCAGCGGCTCGCGCCCACCGCGAGCCCGGCGGCCGCACCGGCGCCCGCCCTGGGCGCGGCGCCGGGCGGGCCCGCGGTGACCGGAACCGCGACCCCCGGGCCGGCCGAGCAGTTCGCGGCGAACCCGGAGCCGCCCACGCCGGTGCAGCCAACCCCGGTGGTG
>NZ_JBHWIV010000051.1:0-59220 GCF_042731675.1 Kitasatospora sp. NPDC059827
TCAGAAGGGTGTCCAGGTTCGTCTTCACAAACCAACCAACGGGCACCCTTCGTCATGGTCGCGGCCAGCACAGCAATCGGACTCACTCATCTAGTTCGGTGGACCGGGTCACCCCGCGCGACGGAGCGTATTAGACCTTCCCGAGGCCAGTGCACTTGCTCAACGGGTCACCTCCGCTGGGCGGAGCCGACGCACTGGGACGGTGACCCGGACCAGTTCAAGGCGGGTCACCTCCGCGCGGGCGGAGCGGACATGATCTTCACCTCGTCCTTGGGGGCGAGGCTCGGGTCACCTCCGCGCGGGCGGAGCGGACGGCCCCCACCGATTCGAATGCCCCGGCGGCTGCGGGTCACCTCCGCGCGGGCGGAGCGGACCCCTTCGCGACCTGCGGCGCAGCGTGGCCTTTGCCATTTCTTGACCGTGATGGAGAGGCTGGGTTGTGCTGTTGTGGTGGCAAGGAGCGCTCGTCACCAATGGTGCCACGGTCCCCGAACAGTTCCGCGGTGAACGAGCTGCCCACGTGCCCACCATGCTGGAGGCGCTCCTCCGCGCGGGCGGAGCGGACTTTGCCTTGTCGTAGTGCTGAATGCCGAGGCGCGGGTCCCCTCCGCACGGGCGGAGTGGATCTGAAGACCACTGTGGCAGTGGCCTCGCTCCACGGGCCACCTCCGCAGGGGCGGAGCAAGGCGGACCTCCTCGGAATCAGCTACACCCGCGACGGGTCACCTCGGCGTAAGCGGAGCGGACGATGCCCAGTTCGGCCACCTCTTCGGGGATGGTGGAGCACCTCCGTACGGGAGAAGCGGACGCCGGTCTGGATGCCGACGTCGGGGAGCGGGTGTGCTGAACTCGTGCGGATAGCGAACAGCTCCATCAGCTCGAGCTCGCCCTCGCGGCTCGAAACTCTGCGCGGGCGGAGCGGACCCCATCAACTCGAACAGGTCCGACCACGACAGCGGGCAACCTCAGCGCGGGCGGGACAGCGGGGACACCATCAGCGCCGGGACGCCTCTGCGCGGGCGAAGTGGACAGTGCCGCCAACAGGGGCGTCCTGCCCCAACCCGGGTCACCTCCGCGCCGGGCGGAGTGGACAAGGCCGGGACGACCGTCGCCACCATGCGCTCCGGGGCACCTCCGCACGGGCGGAGCGGACACGTCGGCCCGGTGGACATCCCACACCGTCCCCGGGGCACCTCCGCACAGACGGAGCGGACTTCGGGCTGAAGCCCTTCTTCGTCGGCGTCGACGGGCCACCGCCGCACGGGCGGAGTGGACACGTGCTGGACGATGAACGAGCGGTCCGGCCTCGGGCCACCTCCGCACAGGCAGATTGGACTGGCTCGCCGCTGTAGCGGTGCTGGTCAAGGGTGGGGCACCTCCGCGCGGGCGGAGCGGATAGTTCTCGCGGGTACGGGCCGCTTGCCGAGCACGGGGCACCTCCGCGTGGGCGGAGCGGACACGTCCACGCCGATCGGGAAGGCGTACGAGAACGGGCCACCTCCGCGCGGGCGGAGCGGACTCATGGCCCGCGTAGGCGCGCGACACGGTCAGCGGGCCACCTCCGCGCGGGCGGAGCGGACTGTGCTGTCGGCCTCGTCGAAGTCGTGGATGGCGGGCCACCTCCGCGCGGGCGGAGCTGACACGTGCCGCCAGGAGGCCGGAGACCGCGATGACGGGCCACCTCCGCGCGGGCGGAGCTGACACCGCCCCGCACTGGGAGCACATCCGGCTGGCCGGGCCACCTCCGCGCGGGCGGAGCTGACGACAGCCAGCGCGCGCGCTCGTCGGCCAGCGCCGGGCCACCTCCGCGCGGGCGGAGCTGACGGCACCGTCCTCATGGGCACCGCGGCCGCCGACGGGCCACCTCCGCGCGGGCGGAGCTGACGCCTTGGTGCGGTGGTCGCGGTTGGCGTGGTTCGGGCCACCTCCGCGCGGGCGGAGCTGACCCAACCGGGCACCCGCTGTGCCTGCCGTACCTCGGGCCACCTCCGCGCGGGCGGAGCTGACGAAAATGCCCCCGCGCTGGATTCCCCTACTCGCGGGCCACCTCCGCGCGGGCGGAGCTGACGTCGGCACGTTGCGGTTGCTGCGCATCGTCGCCGGGCCACCTCCGCGCGGGCGGAGCTGACCCTTCGCGACCTGCGGCGCAGCGCGGCCTTTGCGGTTTCTTGACCGTGCCGCAGTGTCGGGTCGGCAGTGCTGTTGTGGTGTCAAGGAGCGCTCGCTGCCCATGGTGTCACGGCTCGCGGACAGCACCGCTGTGAAGAGCTACCCAGGAACTCTTACCGTGCAGGAGGCAGCCCCTCCGCGCGGGTGGAGCGGACTCGACGTCCTGCTCGCCGCCGTCCGGGCGTGCCGGGGCGGCGGAGCGGACACCTGGGACAACGACGTCGTCGTCGCGTACGGCGGGCCACCTCCGCGCGGGCGGAGCGGACGCGGCGGCGTCGGCCGGATCGGACGACGAGTTCGGGTCACCTCCGCGTGGGCGGAGCTGACTACAGGATGCGCGACTTCATGGCCCCGGTGAACGGGTCACCTCCGCGTGGGCGGAGCGGACGCGCGTCGCGCGCGAAGCCACCTGTACCGGGCCGGGTCACCTCCGCGTGGGCGGAGCGGACAACTCCCCGGCCAGCCACGCCATCGGCCTCGACGGGTCACCTCCGCGTGGGCGGAGCGGACCCCGCGTTGGCCGTGCATACGGGACGTCCCTACGGGTCACCTCCGCGTGGGCGGAGCGGACGCGGTGTGGTCGGTGGTCACGGCTCTTCTCTCCGGGTCACCTCCGCGTGGGCGGAGCGGACTCCACCTGCCCCGCTCCGGTGCCCGACTGGTACGGGTCACCTCCGCGTGGGCGGAGCGGACGATGAAGGGCGGGTACCCCTCTTCCTCTTCGCCGGGTCACCTCCGCGTGGGCGGAGCGGACACCCGAGCGAGCAGGAGGCCGCAGACCTCGAACGGGTCACCTCCGCGTGGGCGGAGCGGACCGGCGAACCTGGGCCTACTCGGGCGGCCCCGACGGGTCACCTCCGCGTGGGCGGAGCGGACGGTCGCGGGGGCACCTCCGCACGGGCGGAGCTGACGATGACGGCCGGCGACCAGCTCGCCTGCGTCGCGGGGCACCTCCGCACGGGCGGAGCTGACTCTCGGGGTCGGCTGGCTGGCTTCCGTCCAGGCGGGGCACCTCCGCACGGGCAAAGCTGACGCGGGCCCGGCGAGGGCCGCCGGCGTGTCGTCGGAGCACGGGGCACCTCCGCACGGATGGAGCTGACGAAGGACCCCGATGGCCCGGCACTGGTCTTCTCGGGGCACCTCCGCACGGGCGGAGCTGACGAAACCGAGCGGCTGCACGCCACGCTCGCCGCCGGGGCACCTCCGCACGGGCGGAGCTGACGTGAACAGCTCGGGGGCTTGACCGTCAAGGACCGGGGCACCTCCGCACGGGCGGAGCTGACGGAGTGCTGATGGCACCCGAACCCGTGGGCTACGGGGCACCTCCGCACGGGCGGAGCTGACCCGACCACGAAGCGCAGCACGATCACGTCGAACGGGGCACCTCCGTACGGGCGGAGCTGACCCTCGTCGGCTGATCGAAGAACGACGCGTCGTCGGGGCACCTCCGCACGGGCGGAGCTGACAGTAACGGTCAGGGTGATGCCAGCGGCAAGGGCGGGGCACCTCCGCACGGGCGGAGCTGACGAGAAGCCGACCGTCTACGAGCGGCCCACGGCCGGGGCACCTCCGCACGGGCGGAGCTGACCGAAGAAGAACAGGTCGGTCATGTGCGCGGTCCGGGGCACCTCCGCACGGGCGGAGCTGACTCCTGCGCTCGGGTGGGGTGGAGTCCGCCGGCCGGGGCACCTCCGCACGGGCGGAGCTGACCCACCACATGACCACCACGCTGCGCCCCGAGGGGGGGCACCTCCGCACGGGCGGAGCTGACCGCATGCCCCAGGGCTCGGGGTAGACGCGGATCGGGGCACCTCCGCACGGGCGGAGCTGACCCTTCGCGACCTGCGGCGCAGCGCGGCCTTTGCGGCTTCTTGACCGTGCCGCAGTGTCGGGTCGGCAGTGCTGTTGTGGTGTCAAGGAGCGCTCGCTGCCCATGGTGTCACGGCTCGCGGACAGCACCGCTGTGAAGAGCTGCCCACGCGCTCACCCTGGCGGCGGCACTCCTCCGCGCGGGCGGAGCGGACTCGTCCAGGGTCTCCAGCACCTCGTGCAGCACCGGGTCACCTCCGCGCGGGCGGAGCAGACCGGGAGAGGATGCGGCATTGCTCCGGCGTGTACGGGCCACCTCCGTACGAACGGAGCGGACGCCAGCCTGGAGGCCGACATTGGGGAGCGGGTGCGCTGAACTCGTGCGAACAACGAACAGCTCCATCAGCTCGAGCTCGCCCTCGCGGCCCAGGTACTCCGCACAGGCGGAGCGGACGCACCGTAAGACTCCGCACGGTCCGCCGGGTCCGGGGCACCTCCGCGCGAGCGAAGCAGACAGAACGGCGGCATTGATCGTCGTCGACGTACAGCAAGGCGGGTCACCTCCGCGCGGGGCGGAGCGGACCAGTTCAGGAGCAACGGCGCCGGGAACTACGACGGGGCACCTCCGCGCGGGCGGAGCGGACTACCTCCCCGCCGTCCGGCGCTGGGAACGGATCGGGGCACCTCCGCACAGGCGGAGCGAACCTCGGCTGGCACCCCGCCCGAGTTCGGTGGACCGGGTCACCCCGCGCGACGGAGATTATTAGACCTTCCCGAGACCAGTGCACTTGCTCAACGGGTCACCTCCGCGCGGGCGGAGCGGACGCCTTCGCCCTCTCGCAGCGGACCCGCGTGCCCGGGGCACCTCCGCGCGGGCGGAGCGGACCACCTGATCCCCGGGGATGACCCGCACCGAGGCGGGGCACCTCCGCGTGGGCGGAGCGGACCAGCTCAAGGCTGGTGGTCCGGCCGAGGAGACCGGGTCATCTGGCCGATGCCTTCACCGTGTACTCGAGTAACCCGTCGCCGGGGCCACCCCTGCGCGGGCGGAGCGGACACCTCCGGCCCCGGACAACCGAGTCCGGCGGGGCTGGCCACCTCCGCACAGGCAGGGCCGATGACGAGGAGCAGGTGCTCGCCGCGGTCGTCGAGGGGCCACCCCCGCGCAGGCGGGGCCGATCGTCAGCTCACCTCCTCGTGGGCGGAGCGGACGTCTTCGCCGCGAAGCCCCGACTGATAGACACCGGGGCACCTCCGCACGGGCGGAGCGGACGCCACCCCATGGAACACCCGCAGCACCGCCGATGGGGCACCTCCGCGTGGGCGGAGCGGACCTGGGCAACGTCGGCTCCATCGTCGGTTCGGTGGGGTCACCTCCGCGCGGGCGGAGCAGATCTCTCGGGAACCGGTTTGGTCCCGACGATCATCGGGTCACCTCCGCGCGGGCGGAGCAGACTGCGGCATGTCGTCGCCGAAGCGCGGTACCCAAGGGGCACCTCCGCAGGGCGGAGCGGACCTTCGAGACCTGCTGCGCAGCGTGGTCTGTGCTGGTTCTTGACCGTGCTGAAGCGTCGGGTTGAGGAGCTGTTGTGGTGTCAAGGAATGAGGAGTTGATCCTAGTGGTGGGGTGTGACGGCGTCATCTGTTCTGGGTTTGGGTCCCGGTTGTCAGTGGCTGGGTCTAGCGTCACTGAGTGGTGACTGACCGTGCTCGAGTAGTAGGGACCGCCCTGTGTCGCGTCCGTCGTTCGATGTGGTTGTGAGGCCGTGGATCACGGCTCGTGTGCGTGCCGACCTGGCTCCTGGGGAGGTGGCCGAGCTGCCGGTGAGGGGTGGGCCGGGGGAGTCGGTGGTGCTGGGTCTGGGTGATGTGCTGGCGTGGGCGCATCTGCTGGAGCACGTCGACTGCCCGGATCCGGCGTCGGAGTCGGCGCTGTTGCGGGTGCTGATCGCGGTGACGGCGCGGGTCACGGGTCTGGACGTGGCGGAGGACTGGGACGACTGCCGGTGGGACGCGCTGGAGGCCGGCCGGCTGGACTCGGGGCGGATCGCGGCGTACTTCGACCGGTATCCCGGGCGGTTCGACCTGTTCGACGTGGAGCGGCCGTGGCTGCAGGAGCCGCGGCTTGAGGGGGAGTGCACGGGCAGCAGCGGGACCGGGCGGCTGGTGATGACGAGCCCGTCGGGGAACAACCATGTGTGGTGGCCGCTGGAGAAGGGCGGGATCGGCGGGCCCGTTCCCGCCGTGACGGCGGCGTTCGGGCTGCTGACGTGGTTGTTCGCGGGGCCGTCGGGGACGGCGGCGAACCGGCGGCGTTCGGACGGGCGGAACAGCCACTACACGGTGGCGGGGCCGATCCGGGCGCTGGTGTCGTGGTTCCCGGCGGGCCGCAGTCTCGCGGAGACGCTCATCCTGGGAGTGCCATCGCCGGAGACCTGGCCGACGAACCCTGGCCGGGACGAGGCCCCGTGGGAGGCGGAGCAGCTGCCGGATCCGAGGGTGCCGGCGGCGCCGTCCGGGCCGGTGTCGCTGCTGACGTCGCGCGCCGCGCACGCGGTGCTGCTCAAGCCGGACGCCGACGGCGGGCACGTGACGGATTCGTGGGTGACGTGGGCGTGGGAGAACGAGCTGCCGGAGGCCGAGGACCCGTACGTGATCAGGCGTGACGAGGGCGGTCCGGTGCGGGCGAACAGCGCGCGGGTGGCGTGGAGGGATCTGGACGCGCTGCTGCTGAAGACGGTGGCGGGCAAGACGCCGCGCTACCGGCCGGCCGTTCTGGCGTCGGTGGCGCGGCTGCCGCGGGAGACGGCGGCAGGTCTGCGGTTGCGCGCGTACGGGCTGCACCAGGAGCGGCGGGATCCGGAGACCGTCTGGTTCACCGCGGTGACGCCGCCGGTGCTCGGCTTCCTCGAGGAGCTGGACGGGGACGGTGCGGCGGCGGTCTCGGTGGCCCGGTCGCAGGCCGAGGGTGTGTCGTCCGGGCTGGCGAAGGCGTTGCGGGCGGCGTGGCAGGGGTTCAGTGGCGACAGCAAGGTCTGTCCGTGGGTCGATTCGGCGCTGCCGGTGTACTGGTCGCAGGCGGAGGCCGAGTTCTGGAAGGCGGTCGTCCCGGACGGTGACGGGGTCCGGGCCCGGCCCGGGTTTCTGGGGGTCGCCACGAGGGTGTTCGACGCCGTGACGGAGGCGGCCGCGCTCACGCCTCGGGGCATGCAGGCCGTCGAGGAGGCCCGGGCCGCGATGCTCAGGCGGCCCCGGGGTCCGCGGAAGAAGACGTAGCCGTTCCGGCGCCGGGGACGTAGACGGCGGCGTTGAGGTTCTCCCGGTTCCGGTTTCCGCCCGTTCCTCGATCCCCGTTCCTCCGATCCCCGTTCGTTCGGTCCCCGGCACGGCGGGTCGACCGTGCGGGGCGGCGGCCGGGCCGGTGGGGTGCTGGACCCGGACCGGGGCCGACCACCGACCACCGACCACCGACCACCGAGACGAACGCTCGGCCGACACGAATGGAGCCGGCCTCCAACCCCGTCCCCTCCCGCCACCGGCGGGAGCCCGACCCTTCAACCCTCACCGAGGAGCCCATGTCCACCGACTCGCCGCCCTCCGCGGAACCGGACGTCCTCGCGCACCAGCGCGCCTTCATGCTGCACGTCCACCAGCAGTGCTCCACGCCCGGCGGCCGCGCCGCGGTCCGCTCCGCGCTGACCGACCCGCACAAGCCGTTCCGCGCCTACGAGTACCTGCTCGCCCGGATCCCGCGCTGGACGAACAGCGACACCGAACGCGCCTACGTCCTGACCGCCGGCATGTACGCCGACCAGGCCCCCAACCCCCGCCTCGGCCACCAGCCGAAGCCGCCCGCCGGCCTGGCCGCTCCGCTCGACGGGGACCGCTGGCGCAACCTCGGCTGGTCGCTCGCCCGCGCCGTTCACACGAAGACCCTGACCGACGACACCGTCAAGGCCCGGCTGCTGCTGATGTCCCGCCAGGACGCCGACGCGCTCACCCGCGACCTGCCGCCCCTCGTCGCCCGCCTGCGGGCCGGCGACGTCCCCGTCGTGTGGCCGCTGCTGCTGCGCGACCTGACCCGCTGGGTCGACCACCCGACCGACACCGCCCGGGCCTGGGCCCGCGCCTACTACCAGTACGACCCCACCGCGCCCACCGCGCCCACCGCCGCCAGCACCGACGAGGAGACCTCCTGATGAAGCGCCGCCTGTACCTCGACCTGCACGTCATCCACTCCTACCCGCTGTCCTGCCTCAACCGCGACGACCTCAACATGCCCAAGACCGCCCACTACGGCGGCGAGCAGCGAGGCCGGATCTCCTCGCAGTCCGGGAAGCGGCATGTGCGGGTGGAGGTGGAGGACCGGCTGGGGGAGTGGGCGGTACGCACGAAGCGGCTGCCGGAGAGCATCGCCGCCGAACTGGTGCGCACCGGCGGCTGGGACGACGAGCTCGCGCAGCGGGCCGGGCGGATGGTGGTCCTGGCGGCGGGGGTGAAGGGCGTGGCCGTGGACGGGGACAACGACACGAACAGCATGCTGCTGCTGCCGCGGGCCGGGATCGCGGAGCTCGCCGAGGTCGCGGTGGAGCACCGGGAGCTGGTGGAGGCGGGTGCGGACAGGAAGAAGGAGGCGGTGGCGCAGGAGAAGCTGGTGAAGGCGGCCGGCGGGCGGGTGCTGGAGGTGTTGCGGGGGCAGACGTCGAGCATAGCGGCGTTCGGGCGGATGCTGGCGAACGAGCCGGGGTCGGCAGTGGCGGGTGCGGTGCAGGTCGCGCACCAGCTGACGACGCACGCGCTGGCGGTGCAGCCGGACTACTTCACCGCGGTGGACGACATCACGCGTGGTCAGGAGGACGAGTCGGGGTCGGCGCACCTGGGGACGGCGTTCCACACGTCGGGGACGTACTACCGGTACAGCTCGGTGAACCTGCCGGAGCTGGCGGGGAACCTGGGCGGGGACGTGGAGGGGGCGAGGCGGGTCTCGGTGGAGTTCGCGCGGGCGTTCGCCGTGGTGGTGCCGTCCGCGCGGCAGGGGTCGACGGCTCCGTTCACCCCGCCGGCGCTGGTGCACGTGGTGCTGCGCGGGGACCAGCCGGTGAACCTGGGCGGGGCGTTCGAGCGGCCTGTCCGGGCGGAGGGGGGCAGTGGTTTCGTCGAGCCGTCGGTGCGGTGCCTGGACGCGCACGCCGGGGCGGTGAACGGCTTCTACGGGGACGGTGGTGTCCTCGCCCGCTCGTACAGCGGCCTGGGGGTCGGGTCGGTGGAGCACCTGGGCGAGGACGCCGGGTCGCTGGAGAAGCTGCTGGCCGGCGTGGACGCGGCGATCGGGGAGCACCTGTGAGCGGCGGCCTGCTGCTGCACCTGTCGGCGCCGATGCAGTCCTGGGGCAGCCCCTCGCAGTTCGGGACGCGGCTGACCTACCCGCATCCGACGAGGTCCGGCCTGACGGGCCTGTTCGCGTGCGCGCTCGGTCTGGCCCGCGGGTCCGACCTGGGGGAGCTGGCCGCACTGCGGTACACGGTGCGTGTGGACCGGCCGGGCCGGCTGCTGCGCGACTACCACACCGTCGGCGGCGGCTACCCGCGGGAGAGGACCGTGGTCACCGCCGCGGGAGGGCGGCGCCCGCTGAAGGAGGCCACGCTGCAGTCCGAGCGCTGGTACCTGGCCGACGCGGCGTTCACCGTGGCGGTCACCGGCCCGGCCGCCACCGCCACTGCGGTGGCCGAGGCGCTGCGGCGCCCGGTTTGGCACCCGTACCTGGGGCGCCGCTCCTGCCCGCCGGCCGCACCGGTCCTCGTGGGCGCCGCCGACGATCCCGTCGCGGAACTCCACCGCCTGCCGCTGCACCGCGAACCCGACGGCAAGGGCGCGACCGAGGTGGTCTTCGTCCACGACACCGACCCCTGCACCGGCCGCCCGCCGCTCACCCAGGTCCGCGACCAGCTCCCCACCACCGGCTCCCGCCGCTTCGCCCACCGCCCCCTGTGGGAGACCCTCCACCCGTTCACCGCCGACCAGCACGCCGGTACCGGCACCGCCTGGATCACCGCTCTCACCGCCTACACCCGCACCTGACCCAGCCTCACCGGCCCCGCCCGCCGCGGGGGACACCGCCCACCCGGAGAACCCGATGACCCACCTCACCCAGCTCCGCCTCCACCCCCGCTCCCGCGAGGCGGCAGCGGACCTGCGCAACACCAGCCACATGCACCAGCGGATCATGAGCATGTACCCCGACGCCCTCACCAGCGGCGACGCCGCCCGCCGCAGCCTGGGCGTCCTCTACCGCATCGAACGCACCCCCCAGGCCACCACCGTCCTCGTCCAGTCCACCCTGGCCGCCGACCCCACCGTCCTGCCCGACCACTACGCCACAGCCCAGCAGCGCAATCTGGCGCCACTGCTGGAATGGCTGGCCGACGGCCGCACGGTCCGCTACCGCATCGACGCCTCTCCGACCCGTTCGCTGCGTGACGGAACCCGCGACGCCGGCGGGCGCCTCAACCGCGGCAAGCCCGCCCCCTTGCACGGCAAGGACGCGATCGCCTGGTGGGAACGCAAAGCCCACACCGCCGGCCTCGACCTCCACGACATCCTCGACATCCCCCAGGAACCCGCCACCGGCCACCGCGCCACCGGACCGATCCGCCACACTCTCACCCGCTTCGAAGGCACCGCCACCATCACCGACCACCAGGCACTCCACACCGCGCTCACCAACGGCATCGGCCGCGGCCTCGCCTACGGCGCCGGCCTCCTCAGCATCGCCCCCCACCACGAGTAAAGAAACCGCAAAGCAGCCAGAGTGTCGCAGGTCAAAAAGGTCCGCTCCGCCTGCGCGGAGGCGGCCCGTCGGCCAATGGATCCCGCAGGGTGTCGCCAAGGTCCGCTCCGCCTGCGCGGAGGTGGCCCGACCCTGGCCACGTAGGAGTCGAGCTGGTCACCGTCCGCTCCGCCTGCGCGGAGGTGGCCCGCGGTGCCACGCCTTGCCGTAGGAGAAGCCGCGGTCCGCTCCGCCTGCGCGGAGGTGGCCCGCCGGGGTCGGTGGATGTGCGGGTCCTGCGTGAGTCCGCTCCGCCTGCGCGGAGGTGGCCCGCGCGCCGACGAACTCGCAGCGCGGGTAGCGGAGTCCGCTCCGCCTGCGCGGAAGTGGCCCGGCCACGCTCGACCAGATGCCCCGGTGCCACGCGTCCGCTCCGCCTGCGCGGAGGTGGCCCGGAGAGCTGTGAAGATCCAATCGGCCGAACGAGGTCCGCTCCGCCTGCGCGGAGGTGGCCTGTGGTCAGTGTTCACGTTGTTGGTAGGCCGGTGGTCTGGAGGAGTTTGGTGTTCGATCCGCGAGTTGCCGGTAAGCGTCGTGGGCTGCCTGGTCCGTACCCGCTGGTGTGTCATCTGGCGGACACCGCGGTGATCGCGGGCGGGCTGTGGGACTCCTACCTGACGGCTTCTCAACGTCGGTTGATCGCCGGTGGTTGGGGGGTCGATCCGGCACGGGCGCGGCGGCTGGTGATGCTGGCGGCGGGGCTGCACGACGTCGGGAAGACCATCCACTGCTTCCAGCGAGGCCTCCAGGGCACTGCCGAGCTGCTGGCCGATCCGCGGTATCCGGCGCCGGCGGGCTGGATGCACGAGGAATGGATCCCCCATCAGGTGGCGAACCACTGGGCGCTGCCGCAGATCCTCACCGGGCTGGGGTGGCCGCCGGTCGAGCGGCCGTGGAAGTCCGTGGCGCACCAGGTCGCGCAGATCCTCGGCGGTCATCACGGGGTGTTCGGTGAGGCGCTGTCGCCCGCTGCGATGGCCGACCCGTTGAAGGAGCTGCGCGGGCTGGGTGGGGACGGCTGGGCCGAGCAGCGTGAGGAGCACGTCCGGGCGGTGTTCGGGGTCTGCGGGTCGCCGGCGGCGCCCGGGCGACTGCTGCCCGCGGGTGCGGCGGTGGTGGTGACCGGGCTGGTGGTGCTGGCGGACTGGCTGGCGTCCAACACCGGGCAGGTGCGGGGCCGGCTGGCGGCGTGGAACGGGGACCTGGCCGCGCACGTCGCCAGGATGCGGCAGCGGACACCGTGGGTGCTCGCCCACGCCCAGCTGGCGGCCCCGGCCTGGAAACCGGCGGCGACGTTCACCGACCTGTTCCCCGACATCTCGAAGCCGTACCCGCTGCAGGCCGACGTCGCCCAGCGCCTCGGAGGCCTCGTGGAGGGGCCGGGGCTGGTGCTCGTCACCGCGCCCACCGGCGACGGGAAGACCGAGACCGCGCTGTTCGCCGCCCGGGTCCTCGGCGCGGCGGCCGGCACCGGAGGCCTGGCGGTGCTGCTGCCCACCATGGCGACCACCGACGCGATGTGGCGCCGGGTGAAGAAGTTCACCGCCCGCGCCGCCGAGGTCGGCACCCCGGTGACCCTGCTGAACTCGATGGCGTGGCTGAACGAGGACTACGACCCGGACCGCGACGAGATCGTGGCGGACGACTGCGTGTCGACCCAGGCCGCGTCCTTCCTCCGCGGACCGCACCGGGGACTGGCCGCCGGCGTCGCGGTCGGTACCTGGGACCAGGCGGCACTGGCGGCGCTGCCGGTGCGCTTCAACGTGCTGCGGTGGCTGGGGCTGTCGGGCAAGACCCTGGTCATCGACGAGGCGCACAGTTACGACGCGTACGGGCACCGGCTGACGCAGCGGCTGCTGGAATGGTGCGGCCACCTCGGCATTCCGGTCGTGCTGGTGTCGGCGACGCTGACCGGGCGGACCGCCACCGACCTCGTCGGCGCCTACCGGGCCGGCGCCGGCCACAAGGACACGGAGCCGATCACCTCCCCCTACCCGGGCTGGGTCCACGTCTGCGCCGGGACCGGGAAGGTCACCGCGCACGGGCCGCTGCCCACCACCCGGGAACGCGACGTCGCCGTTGACCATCACACCGTCCGGCACACCCACGACCCGGCGGTGCCCGCAGGCCGGGCCGCCCGGATCCTGACCGAGCTGCGGCCCGCCGCGGCCGGCACGGGCTGCGCGCTGGTGGTGTGCAACGTCGTCGCCGACGCCCAGGCAACCAGGAGGCTGCTCACCGAGCAGTGGGGCGAGGACGGCCCGCAGGTCGTGCTCCTGCACGCCCGCCTTCCGATATGGCAGCGGATCGAGCGCACCAACCTGATCGAGGGCATGGTCGGCTCGAAGGGAGCCCGCCCGGACCGGCCGCTCGTCGTCGTCGCGACACAGGTCGTCGAACAGTCCCTCGACTGGGACTTCGACCTGGTCGTCTCCGACCTCGCCCCGATGAGCCTGCTCCTGCAGCGCGCCGGGCGCTGCCACCGGCACGACCACCCACGCCCGACCTGGGCGCCGGCCCCTCGGCTGGTCGTCCTGTCCCCGCCCGACGGCCTGCCCGCCCCCAGCTGGGGCGACGTCTACGACACCTCACTGCTGCGCCGGACCTGTGACGCGCTCCGCGGGCTGGAGGGGCCGATCGCGATCCCTGCTGCGGTCCCCGGCCTGATCGCCGGCGTGTACGACGCGGCCTGGGACCCGGCCCGGATGGACGCCGACGACGCGCGGCGCCTGGCGAGGGAGCAGGCCCAGGCCTCGGCCGCCGACATGGTGATGATCCCCGCGCCGGACCGGGTCAAGGACCTGTACCCGCTGACCTCCGCCCTGGACCCGGACCTGGCGGTCACGCGTCTGGGCGGTGAGTCGAAGCGCATCCTGCCTGTGTGGCCCGACGGCGACGGCTGGACCTTCGTCACCGCCGACGGCCCGGCCAAGCTGCCCCACCACCCCGGCAAGGACGACATCCGAACCGTGGTCCTCTCCACCGTCCAGGTCCGGTCGACCTGGCTCACCGGCGCCGGAGCGGACACCCACCCGCCGGCCCCGTGGCAGGACATCCCCGCGCTGCGCGACGTCGCCCTGGTCCCGCACGACCCGCGGACCGGCCGCTGGCACGCCCCCGACGGCCGGACAATCCGCCTCGACCCCGTCGACGGCATCATCCGCGAGTGAACGCCGTACCGCGAGAAGAGACCTGCACGCCGGATCCGGTTGGCCCGGAGACGCTGAGACCGGAGGCGGCCAATGGCGCCTCCGGCTCGGCCCGGCGGCTGGCCGTCACTCCTCGAACGCGAAGATCATCCAGTGCCAGGCGGCGCTGTCGCGGCTGGTGTCGAGCTCCTCGACGATGCGCAGCCCTTTCATCCAGCGTCCGTCGCCGTGGAACTTCGCCAGGCAGGTGCAGGTGCAGGTGAACTCCGCGGCGCGTCGGCAGGAGGGGGTGCAGTTCTCCTTGGGGTTGTACTCGCGGCCGAGGATGATCAGCTGGTTGCGGCGGGCGACTTTTCTGGTGACGTCGAGTGCGTGGCGTACGGAGAACGTCCAGTGGCCAGCCAGCTCGCTCCAGATGAGGCTCCGTGTGGTGGGCAGCAGGCCGGCCAGCATCCTGTACTGGTCGGTGCGGCTGCGCTCGGGGAGCCAGAGGCCGCCACCCGTGCACGGGAGCAGCGAGAACGTCACCGTGCGGCCCTCGCTGTCGCCCGCGCGCACCAGCCTGGGGCGATCCGGCTTTGCACCAACCGGCTTGACTCCCGGCGGCTGTCGACGTCGTCGTCATCCTGATGGACGTCGTGCTGTCGGCTTCCTCGGGCCGTCCGCCGTGGGGCCGTGGCTCCAGCGGCGGACGGCAAGCCCGCGGTGCCGGGCAGACGGCAGGCATCGCTCCGTTGGGGACGGCTGGGCGCGGTTGCTCACCGGCTGCCGTAGCGGGCACGGCACTGGGCGCAGGCATGGGCGGGGTGTGGTCCGTAGCGGTTGATGGGTGTGCCGCAGCCCGCGCATGGTCCGAGTTCCCAGGGTCTGCAGCCGGCTTCGGCTGCGGTGGTCTGGCGCTGGTCCCAGGTGATGTTGATGGTCGGGCACTCGCTGGGAGGGCGGGCGAAGGTGTGGCTGGGTGGGGGTGTGGTGCGGGTGATGGTGACCGCCGGGCGGATGGATTCGCCTGCGTCCCGGGGGGGGGCTGAGGCGTGGAGCGGCGTTCGGATTCGGCGCGGGTGCGGATGCATTCGGCGTCCCGCTGTACGGGTATCCGGATCCGGTTCTTCCTGGGGCCGGTCTCGGGGGCGGCTTCCTGGCCTCCGTTGTCGGTGAACTGGTCGTAGTCGGTGCGCGATATCCAGAACCGCATGGTGCGCTGGCGCTGCTTGGTCGTGAGGGGGACGTAGTCGCCGGCGGCGATGTCGCGGACGAGGTCGTCGAGCTGGCGGCCGCGTGGTTTCCAGGTGGGGTGCCAGTTGCCGCAGCGTCCGCTGTGGCGGACGGGGCAGGGGAGTGGGTTGGTGAGGTCGCACTTGTCGAGCTCGAGGCTGCGTACGCCTCCGCGGACGAGCATGTCGCGGTCGTTGAGGATGGCCTCGGGCGGCAGGTTGTCGGTGCGGCTCCAGTGCACGTGGTCGATCAGCGGGGCCTTCGGGTCGAGGACGTGCCACACGGGGGTGACGCCCTCGTTGCGGGAAGCCGCGTCGCGTTTGCGGATGGCGGGGGCGGTTGAGTAGGAGAGCTGGGGCTCGAAACCGACGTGCCGTCCGTCGGCTCCGGTGACCAGGACGTCGGTGCGACGCCGGCCGTCCGCGGCCAGCACCTCCAGTTCGGCGTGGAATCCGCCGAGTTCGGCTGCCCGGGCGAACCGCTCTTTCAAGGCCTTGTGCTGATCGCTTTCGCCGTCGCCGTGGTCCCGCTGGTCACGGTTGTGGTGGGCAGCGATTTTGAGGCCCCGTTTGGCGTAGACGTACATCCACTCGATCTGGCCGGGGTTCTGCTTGTAGCAGGTCGGGCAGTACAGGCCCCGTTCTTCGACGGGGCGTTTGTCGGCGAGCAGGAGTTCCCAGAGGCCTTTGTACTGCGGGTAGCCGAGGTCAGCACGGTCGAGGTCGAGGAGTCCGTCGACCAGGACGCTGAAGACGGGGTTGCGCTTGTAGTAGGACCGGCCATTCGTACTGTCCATGGATCCTCGTCTCAGTTGCCAACTGCTCACGGGGGTGGGCCAATTGTGCCTCGACGCGCTGACACTTCGGTGCCTGGTCCTCTATTGGGGTCCGACGGCTGTTCTCACACTCCAGAGTTATCGAACAAACGACTGAGTTCCTGCCTGGGTGCAAGGCCCCTCCTGTCCGTTCCGCACCGCGGAACCACGGGAAAAGGATTGCCATGAGCCACTAGAGTGAAACGATGGCGGACGCGGAGACCCCTCAGGACCTCGACGACCCACACGGCTGACCCCGGAAGTCCGGCCCGTCGAAGGCGTCTCACCAGAGCTCGTCGCGGTCGGCGAACGCTACTGGGCGCTGGCCGGTTTCGCGGAGGATCACCTCACTCCCGTCTGGTCTGAGAAGGCAAGCGCGATCGACACCGCGGGCTGGGGCCGACAGCACTACGTCATCGCCGCCGCCGGTGTGCGTGCCACCGTCCCCGGGCGGTCCTGCCCGAAGTGCGCCGGCCCCCTCACTCTCACCTCGCGCAGTGCGTTCCAGCAGGTCTGCCTCGGCACCATCCCAGACTGCGTCGACTGCACCACCTCCCTCACCACCCTGGTGCAGCTCCTCACAAACCCCACCCGCCTGGCCAAGGTCCAAGCGCAGCGGGCCAATGCCGAGGCCCGGCAAGTCGTAGAGAAGGCACGCGACGGCTGGAGGCAGCAGCAGCACGCAGCCGTCGGTGAGGACAACCCGGCCAAGTTCCCCTCGCCCCGGGGCACGCTGCCGAAGTCCTCGGTCTGCACGATGCTCGGGGCACTCGCCGTCCTGCGCTACGCGCCGGCCACGACCCCCGTCGCCGACGTCACCTCCTGGTCGGTACCGCTCCACCCGGGGCCCGAGGCCGTCGTCCCGCTGATGGGCGACCTGGTCCAGGCCGGACTGCTGGCGGTCCACCCTTCGAGCCCGCTGAACGCCTTCGTCTGGGAGACGGCCGCCTTCGAGGAAGCGCTGGCCAAGGCCGGCGGCGACCTCGACGCCGTGGCGCCTCCGGTGCTCACCGACTCGTTCTATCCCTCCCGCGCAAGCTACTTCGCCCCCTACGGCACCAGCCTGGGCACGTCCGCCGAGGCTCTCGACGTGCTCCTCATGAAGTCCTTGGCTCTCCACGTGCTGACCGCCGGCCAGCAGGATGCCCTCCTGGTCCTGGCCCGTGAGCTGGTCGCGGCCGAGGCGCTGCGGTACTTCAGGTCGCGACTCGAGTACCTGCTCCTGCCCGCCGTACCGGACAACCACGTGGCCCGGCTGCACGATGCCGCCCTCAAGGTGGCCGGCCACCGGCCCCTCGGCGAGATCTACAACCTGGTCTGGCGAGCAAGTCAGGCGGCGGCCGCAGCCGCGCAGGCGAACCCTCGCGCGCCGCGGGTGAACATGACCACCCACGCCGTCAACCACTTCGAGACGCAGTCCCAGCGGGCCGCAGCGGAAGCGAACTGGCCCATCAAGCCGTTCAACGAGCTCACCGGCCAGGGACCGGCTGCCATGACCCGGACCCTGTTCTACGGCCTCTTCGACAGCAATCCGATCGACACCAGCCTTCGCCAGCTCAAGGACCGGCTGCCCGATCCGGCTCCCGAACCGTCCCCCGCCCCAGCCACGTCGCCGCAGACCGCGCAGACTCCGCAGGCGGATCCGCCAACCGCAGTCCCGCTGACATGGCTGTCGGAACACCCCGACCGTTGGAACCCAGACGATGTCCCCGCTGCCCTCAGCCACCTGGCCAAGCGGTGGGCCGACGACGGGGAACCGCACGACCGCCTCGAGACCGTGGCGCACACCGCGTTCCAGCTGACCCTGCTGTTCAACGGGCTCGCCCCGGTGATCGGCCGACGCGAGGCAGCGCTCGCCACCTTTGCCGCCCTACCACACACCGTCGCCCGCGAACCCGACGCCGAGAAACTGGCGACGTGGATCGCCACCCAGCTCGGGGCGCTGCTCCTGGCAGCCTCCGGCGAGGTAAACGGCTTCCCCGGGACGCCCTACGTGGAGGACGTGTCCGCACCGGAGGGCTACGAACAGGACGAACCGCTGCCTATGCGAAGGATGCGCACCCTCGAGGACCCCGACGTCGTCAAACTGGCCGACCGCTACGTAGACCTGCTGAGCGAGCAACTCGTCGAGCTCGACGTAGAGCCGATGGGCGACCGAACGAGGGCGCATCTGGGTGCCAGGATCCGCGCCGAAGTCAAGGCAATGTTCAACTCCGGGTACACGCTCCCGTTGATCGAAGAAGCCGTAAAAGACAGCGCCGCCGACCTGGTCCCCGGGGTATCCCGGCACGTCCGCGGATCCGGCGACCTCCGGCACGACGCCGCCACAATCTGGCTCCGGGCCTGGCGCAGGTCTCCAGTCGAAGCAACACGGTGGAAGGCCTGGCCCTCTGTCGAGGACTGGGCCTCCTTCAAGGAGAGCCTCGAGAAGCTCATTGCAGAGGAGACCGACCCGGTCGAGATCCTTCGGATGGCCAACAGCGCAGGTACCGACCAATGCCAGGGACTATGGCTCGCGGGCAGCGACTTCGAGATGCCTCCCTCTCTGCGCTGAGCGGAAGGCGACGGTCCCGTCCCTGACCAAGTCCCGCCCCTCGAGCCCCGACGACCGGCCCGCCGCGCAGCTGGCCCGGCCCCCGTTCGCCGACCACACCGCCTACCAGGACCTGCGCCAGTGGTGGTACCGGCTGACGGGTACCTCGTGTCCGATCGACTCGTGCCGATGTCGGTGTTCACCGGACACGGCGCCACCGGATCAGCGATCCTTTCGCGCAGGCCGGACGTGGAGCGCAGGCTCCGGCGAAGGTCCTACAGTCCGCCAGGTTGAGCGAGGAGATGAGTAGCGTGGAGGAGTCCTCAAATTCGGGGAACCCGCACGAGGCGGCCAAAGCATTGAGGGAGCGGGCTGCTAGGAGGCGTGCTGTGTCGAAGAGATGGCGCCTTCCCGTACTCGGCGAGGGCCTGGGCCTGATTGCTCCGGCGACGCTAGCAACCGTAGCGCTTGTAGGCCTGGTTACCAATCAATCGAACTCTAAGAATGGTGAATCTAAACCAGTTCCGGTATGGGTCGTGCTTGTCTTGGCTGGACTTGTGGCGATCGTGGTGTGTTATCTTTCCTGGCTTTACTATGGCACCAGGAGGCAAGCTCTAGAGGAGTCTGCGCGTCAAAGGGAGGCCCTGGAGTCGGCAGCTGACCGACTGAGGGATAAGATGGAGTTGCCTAGCCTGGTCGACTTTAATCGAACTCTTTTGGATGCGTATCACGACATTGCAACCAAGCAGGCCGAGAAGGCTTATAAGAGTAGCCGAATCGCTATGAATGTTGGACTGGTAGTCCTGATCGCGGCATTTGGGGCGGGCTGGCGATACAACACGCAAGGTGATCGCCTGTTTCTGGGCTCGGTCGCGGCAGTCGGAACCGCATTTACTGCCTATCTCAGTCGAACCTACATGCACACCTATGAACGATCTTTGCAACAGCTCAATCAATACTTCAATCAGCCGGTTCTGAATGGCTACTTCTTGACCGCGGAAAGGCTTGCACGCTCACTTCCCGAGGATCGGCAGTCATCGGTTATGGAGCGCATTATTGGAGATGTTTTGGAAAGTGGAAAGGAGATGCATCGAGGCGCTACACCTGGTCCCGGGAATCGTGGAGTGCCTGTGCCAAAGAGGCGGCCCCGCCCCTCAAATCAAGATCAGCCCACCTTGCCAACGCAAGTGACCCAATAGTCTTGAGTCGCACCTCGCCGGTTGCGACCCGACCACCCGCCGCCTGCGCGTGGTTGCCGACTCCCCGGCCTGGGCCGCCCAGCTCCGCCTCCACCTGTGCCGCATCCTCGCCGACCTCAAGCGGCTGCGCCCTGGCACCGTTCGGGCCATCGACGTCTGCGTCGGCCCCGCCCCCGTTGCGCACCGTCTTCCCCAACACCGGCTGACCCCCACGGGTACGGGGCCGCCCCTTGGGCTCCCGGCATCCACGTCCCCAGCTGGAGCGTCGCGCTGATACATGGTCGGAGGTGTCCGTCGACGTCGCGGCATGCCCTCCACGATCGCCCGTTTGAGTGAACGAAACGGGATCGGCGAGCAGGATCTCCCCTCACGTCCACGCTGATCACTAGCACGCGAACGACGCAGCCCCAGAGGAGAGACCACATTGGAGATCAAATCCCTGTTCAAGAAGCTCCCGTACAACGCCGCCTCGCCCCTCACTTGTACCGCGCGTGCCGAATTGCTGCGCCGGGCCCACCAGGAGGTGGTCACGGCACTGGCTGGCCTCGGCGATGAGTGGGCCCTTGCTGACGGCGCTCGACACCGGCGTCGACGAGTGGCGGGCCGTGCGGGCCGCCGGTCACCTGCCCCAGGCCGTCGGGGAGCTGCTGCCGAGGCTGACCCGTCGTCTGGCCGACGCGGACTTCTCCTCGCCCTGGGGGTCCGCGACCGCCCTGGTGGGCGCTCTCGGCCGGCTCGGCGACCCGGCGGCCGTGCCCGCTCTCGTCACGGCCCTCAGCACGGCGGTCGAGCAGGAGCAGTGGCGCACCGCCGCCGCGGCCCTCCGCGCGCTCGGCGCCTTCGGCAGCGGTGCCGCACCCGCGCTGGGGGCGGTCCGCCCGCTCACCGACGCCGATGACCCGCAGCTGCGCGTCGCGGCGGTGACGGCCCTGTGGCACATCGAGGGGGACCCCGACGATGCCGTGCCGCAGCTGACCGCCCTGCTCGACACCGACAGCCACCAGGCTGCGGACGTCCTCGGCCGGATCGGGGCGCCGGCCGCAGCGGCCCTGCCCCGCCTGCGGCAGCTGCTGGACGCCGGTCATGCCTGGACCCGCACACACGCCGCCGCCGCGATCCACGACATCGCCGGCCCGGCCGAAGCCGCCGTCGTCCTGCCCGTGCTGCTGCGGGGGTGGGAGAGCAACGACTCGACCGCCCGCCACGTCCTGGAGTGCCTGCAGCGGATGGGCCCCGCCGCCGCGCCCGCCCTGCCCCGGGTCCGCGCCGAACTCGCCCTCACCCGCCGCAGCGGCGGCTTCTTCGACGGCATCGAGTACGACGAGGCACTGCTGCGTGCCTGCCGGGCCGTCATCAGGCAGCCCGCCGGCCCCGGCACGCGCACGTAGCCCGGAACGGTTCCAGCTAGACGAGTAGAACCCCAGCTCGCCCGCGAGCGGCCCGGCCTGCTGATCCTCGCTGACAAGGGCTACGTCTCCGCCGAACCGACCGATTCCTCGACCAGTACGGCATCGGGCTGCTGCGGCCCTCCTACCGCGACCGGACTCCCGTCCTGGCGAGGGCCTGCCGAAGTCCGTCCGCCAGCTGATCGAGTCCGTCCACGACACCCTCAAGGGCCGGCTCGGCCTCGAACGACACACACGAGTCGGCCAGCGGCTGCTGGCGCTGACCTGCGCGATCTGGCACAACCGCACCACCGGCCGACCCGTCACCCGCTCACTGATCGCCTACGACCACTGACCCAACCTCGGAACTACTCGTCCAGACCCTGGCCCCTGCGGGACGCCCGCGTGGGGTGCGTTGATCATTTGTCTATCGGGGGCTGCGAAGCTCACCGAGTCGGCGCACACTCCGGTGGGCCGGCGCTACCGCCTCCGCAACGAACTGGAGTCCCCCATGAACAGTGTTCCGAACGCCGCCAAGCGCGCTGCAACCCTGCTGGGCCTCACCACCGGCGCCGTGCTGCTCGCGGCCACGGCCGCACAGGCCGCCCCGGCCGCGGCGGAGGGTTCCGCCCTGTCGGCGTCGGTGTCGGCCGCCACGCTCCAGCCCGGGGCGGCGGTCCTGGCCGGTGTGAACGGTGACCCCAGGGCGCACATCGACGACACCAGCGAGTGGAACACCATCGCCTCCAGGCCGCTGCCGTCCGGCGGGCAGCTCTGAGCCGCCCGGCCCCGACCGCGGCGGATCCCCGGAGGATCCAGGGGATCCGGGAGATCCGCCGCTCAGGCCCCGGAGCGCAGCCGGTCGAGGAGTTCCCGGGCGTCCGCCGCCTCCGGCAGTCCCAGGGCGGCCAGCGAGGCGTACGCCCGGGACGCGTGCTCCTCGGCCGCCGCGCGGTCGCCGAGGCCGGCCTCGGTCCGGGCCAGGATCTGGAGGGCGTACGCCAGGTCGCGTTCGCCGTCGCGCGCGCCCTCCAGGTGGGTCACCGCAGCCCGGGCCTCCGTCAGGGCCTCGGCGGGCCGGCCGGTCACCCGCAGCGTGTCGGCGCGCCGGTAGCGGGCCATCGCCTCCTGGCGGGGCAGACCGGCCGTGCGGCACAGCTCCAGGCATTCCTGGTAGGTGGCCAAGGCCTCGTCGTGGCGGCCGAGTTCGTGCAGTGCGCGGCCGCGGATCCCGAGCGCGTGGGCGGCCCCGTGGCTGTCCGGGACGTCCCGCAGGGCCAGCAGCTCCTCGTCGCAGATCGCCACCGCCTCCTCGGCGGCGCCGCTGCGCAGCCGGGCGACGGCGGCGTTCAGGGCGGTGGCGAGCGCCCCGGAGCGGTGGCCGAGGAGGCGGGCCAGTGCGAGGGCCTGGTCGAAGTTGCGCACCGCGTCGGCGTTCCGCTGCTGGAACAGCGCGATGACGCCGAGGTCGTTGCAGGTCTGCCGGAGGATCACGGTGTCCTCCGCGCGCCGGCAGGAGTCCGCCGCCCGGGTGGTGTGCTCGCGGGCCTCGTCGAGCCGGGTGGCCTGGACGGCCACGTTGCCGCAGACGAAGCGGGCCCGGCCGGCCGCCCGGTGGTGGCCGAGCGACTCGGCGGCCTCGGCGACCTCGTGGGCGACCGAACCCAGCAGGGCGGAGGAGATGTCCCGGCCGAAGGCGCTGCACGCGACCAGCAGATCGGCGGCGACGTCGAGCAGCGCGGGGTCGGGGGCGGAGCGCACGGCCGCGCCGACGGCGTGGGCGATGCCGTCGAACTCCCGTACCACCCAGGCCCTGGCCCCGGCCAGGTCGGCGAAGCGGGCGGCGCCCGCGACGGTGAAGGTGGTGCCGACCGGATCCCCCGGGACCGCCCGCTGGAACGCCGCGACGGCGCCCGCCAGCAGGAAGCGCAGCAGCCGGGCGGCCACCGGCGGCCGTTCGTGCGGGAGCAGCCGCTGCTCGGCGTAGTTGCGCAGCAGTTCGTGGTAGCGGTACCGGCCGGGCTGCGGCGACTCCAGCAGGGCCGCGTCCACCAGGGACTCCAGCACCTCCTCGGCGTCCTCCGGGCCCAGGCCGAGCGCGGCCGCCGCCGCGTCCAGGGCGATCGTCGGCCGGGTGAAGGGGGCGAGGGTGCGGAAGGCGTACGCCTGGACGCCGTTGAGCTGCCGGTAGCCGAGCTCGAACACGGTGGTCACGGCCAGGCCGCCGACGCGCAGCTGGTCGAGCCGGTGGCGTTCGTCGGTGAGCGCGGTGACCAGCCGGTCCAGCGCCCAGCGGGGCCGGGCCGCCAGCCGGGCGGCGACGATCCGCACGGCGAGCGGCAGCCGGCCGCAGAGGCCGACCACCTCGTCGGCGGCGGCGGGCTCGGCCGCCACCCGCGGTCCGCCGATGACCTGCCGCAGCAGGTCCAGTGCCTCGTCGACGGCGAACACGTCGAGGTCGAGGTGGGCACGGGAGGACAGCCCCGGGACCCGGGTGCGGCCGGTGACGATCACCGCGCAGTCGCCGGAGCCGGGCAGCAGGGGCCGCAGCTGGGCGAGGTCGCGGGCGTCGTCGAGCAGGAGCAGGACCCGGCGGCCGTCGAGCAGGCTGCGCAGCAGTCGGGAGCGGTCCTCGACGCCGCGCGGCAGGTCGGCGGCGGCGACGCCGAGCGCGCCGAGGAAGCTGCCCAGGACGGCGGCGGCGTCGGCCGGTTCGCCGCTGGTGCCGCGCAGGTCCGCGTAGAACTGGCCGTCGGGGTAGTGGTCGCGGACCTGGTGGGCGACCCGGACGGCCAGCGTGCTCTTGCCGATGCCGCCCATGCCGCTGATCGAGGCCACGCCGAGGACGGACCGGTCGGCTCCGGTCAGGCCCGCTGCGAGCTGCCGGACGGCCTCGGCGCGGCCGCTGAAGTCGGAGATGTCCGGCGGTAGTTGGGCCGGGCGGACGACGCCCTCCGGCGCCGGGGTGAGGACTGCCGCCGGGGCGGGCGCCAGCAGGCCCGGGTCACCGGCCAGGATCCGGCCGTGCAGCGCGCACAGCTCCGGGCCGGGGTCGATCCCCAGCTCCTCGCCCAGCGTCCGCCGGGCCCGGGTGAAGACGGCGAGCGCGTCCGCCTGCCGGCCGGCGGCGTACAGGCTCTGCATCAGGAAGCCGTAGCTCTGCTCGCGCAGCGGGTGCTGCTGGACGAACGCGGTGAGGTCGGACACCAGGGCGTGGTGCCGGCCGCGGGCGAGCTCGGCGGCGAAGCGCTGCTCGGTCAGGGTCAGCCGCAGCTCGGCCAGGCGGGAGCGCTCGGCCTCGGCGAGCGGCCCGGGCACGCCGGCCAGCGGCTCCCCCTGCCACAGGGACAGTGCCTCGGTGAGCAGCGTGGCGCACTCCTTCCGCCGCCCCTTGCGCCAGGCGCGGGCGGCGGTGGCGGCCAGCCGCTCGGCCCGGTGGACGTCCACGGACTCCGGCGGTACGGACAGCCGGTAGCCGTCGCCCACCGAGCTGAGCAGCTGCGCCACGGGCGCACCGCCGCCGGGGCCGGTACCGTCGGGGCCGGTGCCGTCGGGCCCGCCGCTCCGGGGCCCGCCACCGTTGCGTCCGCCACCGTCGCGTCCGCCGCCGTCAGGGCCGGCCAGCCGCTGGCGGATCCGCCAGGCGTAGGTGCGCAGGACCATCACGGCGGACGAGGGCGGTTCGGCACCCCACAGCGCGTCGACGAGCTCGTGCAGGGTGACGGGGCGGCCGGCCCGCAGCAGCAGCGCCGCCAGCATGGCCCGCTGCTGGGGCGGGCCCGCGGGTACGGCCCGTCCGTCGGCCTCGATGCCGATCGGCCCCAGCAGGCTGAACCGCAGCCGCGCCGGCGCACACTCGTCCTGAACCACGTTCCGTTCCCCCGCCCCCCGAAAAGTCGACTTACCTTACACGCACCAGCCCGATCCACCAGGGCCGCCGAGCGAGGTCCGGTCGGCGGCCGGTGGGAGGCGGAGAGCGGTGCCGGGGCCGGGACGGTACTGCCGACCGTCCCGCCCCCGCCACCGTCCGTCACTGCGACCGCAGTTCGAGGACCAGCTCGCGCGGCAGGCCGTGGGTGTCGTGGAGGTAGCGGAGGTCGTCCTCGCCGAGCGGGCCGCGGAAGCGGGGGCGGGAGAGCAGCCGGCGGCCGCGCTCCAGCAGGCGGTCGAAGCGCTGCTCCTCGTCGAGCAGCACCCGGCGCACCGACTCCGGGTCCACGTCCTGGCCGAAGCGGTCCAGGGTGTGCCGCACCAGCTCCGGCGGCAGGTCCCCGAGCCGGCGCTGCGGGTCGTCGCGGCGCAGGACGGTGAGCACCCGGCGGACCAGGCGGCGCAGCACGTAGCCGCGGCCGGTGGTGCCGGGGCGCACACCGTCGCCGATCACCACGACGGACGAGCGCACGTGGTCGCAGACCAGGCGCAGGGACGGCTCGTCCAGCTGCCACAGCGGCGGCAGCAGGCGGCGCCAGGGGTCGAAGACGTCGCACTCGAAGACCGAGGAGCGGCCCTGGAGCAGCGAGGAGAGCCGCTCCAGGCCGAGTCCGGTGTCCACGTTGCGCTGGGGCAGCGGCACGAGCGAGCCGTCGTCGAGCCGGCGGTGACGCATCATCACGTGGTTCCACACCTCCACCCAGCGGTCGTCCCGGGTCGGGGTCGACCGCGGCGGGGTGTCGCCGGTCCAGAGGAAGATCTCCGAGTCGGGGCCGCAGGGGCCGGTCGGCCCGTTGGACCACCAGTTGTCGTCGACGGTCAGCTCGACCGGGACCCCGTGGTCCTGCCAGAGCTCCAGCGAGGCGGTGTCCGGCCCGACCCGGTCGTCCCCGCCGAAGACGGTGGCGTGGAGGCGGCCCGGGTCGATGCCGAGGCCGTCGGTGAGCAGGCCGTAGCCCCAGTCGAGGCTCTGCGGGCCCTCGTAGTCGCCCAGTGACCAACTGCCCAGCATCTCGAAGACGGTGAGGTGGGTGCGGTCGCCGACCTCGTCCAGGTCGGTGGTGCGCAGGCACCGCTGCCGGTTGACCAGCCTCGTCCCGAGCGGATGCGGACGGCCCTCCAGGTGCGGGGTGAGGGGGTGCATGCCGGAGGTGGTGAACAGCACCGGGTCGCCGGGCGGGGGCAGCAGGGTGGAACCGGTGATCCGGCGGTGGCCGCGCTCCTCGAAGTACTCGGTGAAGACGCGGACGAGCTGGTCGGTGTTCATGGCGGTGGCTCCTTCTCGGGGGAGGGAGGCGCCGGAGAACGAGCCGCGCGAAAATCGGGACCGGGGGAGGGAACGCCCCGGCAACACCACCGGCGGACCGTTTTCGGTCGCCGGGGGGAGGGGGTACGTCAGGCGGCGGCAACCGGCGAGCTGGCGGCTCGCGCGGCTGCGCTGGTGCTTCGGTCCATGACGTCCATGCCCCCGAGGTTAACTCCGGCGGCACCCGCCGGGCCACCGGTTTTACGGGCCATCGGTCTGCGGGTGTCCGGTGTGCGGGCGCCGACCCGGTCGGCGTCCGGTGCGGCCGAGGGGCCGAACTCGCCCGCCCGGCCGAGCAGGGCCAGGGCCTCCTCGGCGGGGGAGCCGGCCGGCGCGGTGTGGACGATGAGTGCCTGCTCCGGCGAGCCCGCGATCGACAGCAGCTGCTGGCTCACCGCCAGCGCGCCCACGACGGGGTGCTGCAGCAGGTGGGCGGCGGTGTCACAGGGCGCCACCCGGTGGTCGGCCCACAGGGCGACGAACTCCGGGCTGCCCATGGTCAGTTCGCCGATCAGTTCGGCGAGCAGCCGGTCCTCCGGGTGTCGGCCGACGGTTCCGCGCAGGTTCCCGACCACCGCGCGGGCCTTGCGCGGCCAGTCCGCGTACAGCTCCCGGGTGTGGGCGTCCAGGAACAGCATCCGGCCCAGGTTCGGACGCCGCGCCGGGTCGTCGGGGCTGTCCCGGTCCAGGTGGCCGGCCAGCAGGGCGTGGCCGAGGGGGTTCCAGGCCAGGACGTCCATCCGGCGGCCGAGCACCACCGCCGGGACGCCGCCGACGGCGCGCAGCAGGTCGCGGGTCTCCGCCGTGAGCCGCTCCGGCCCGGGGCGGCGCACCCGGGGTGCCCGGCGGGCGGCGGTGGCCAGCCGGTCGAGGTGTTCGCGCTCGTGGCCGCCGAGCAGCAGGGCGCGGGCGATCGCGTCCAGCACCTCGGGCGAGGCCCCGCGGGACAGCCCCTGTTCGAGCCGGGTGTAGTACGAGACGCTGACGCCGGCCAGCTGCGCCACCTCCTCCCGCCGGAGCCCGGACACCCTTCTGCGGGGCCCGAGTTCGCGCAGTCCGACGTCCGCGGGATGCAGCCGCGTCCGCCGGGCCCGGAGGAAGTCGCCGAGGGGTCCTGGTCCGTTCATCCCCCCAGTATTCGACGGCCGGCCGGGCGCGGCCACACCCTGCGAGGGGTAGGAACGGCCGGGTCTGGTCCGCACGGCCCGGACCGCCGAGGCTCGGTGCCAGGGCCCGTCCGGCACGATCCGCCGGACGGGCCGCAGCCGGCCGCCCCGCCCCGGGGCGCGCCCCGCACCGGAGGACGGACCCATGCACCACGACCCGGACCAGCTCACCCTCGGCGACGTCACGGTGACCCGGGTCAAGGAGTACTACGGCCCGGCCGGGCTGACCCCGGGGCAGTTCTTCCCGGACAGTCCCGACGGCGCGTGGCAGGAGCACCGAGACTGGCTGGCGCCCGACTTCTGGGACCCGGGGACCGACCAGTGCCGCACCGCGATCCAGACCTGGCTGCTGCGCAGCGAGGGCCGCACGATCCTGGTCGACACCGGGGTGGGCAACCACAAGGACCGGCCGTACGCGCCGGTCTGGCACCGGCTGGACACGGAGTACCTGGACAACCTCGCCGCCGCCGGGGTGCGGCCCGAGGACGTCGACCTCGTGGTCAACACCCACCTGCACGTCGACCACGTGGGCTGGAACACCCGCCTGGAGGGCCGGGAGTGGGTGCCGACCTTCCCCAACGCGACGTACCTCGTACCGCGCCCGGACTTCGAGTTCTGGGACCCGGCCAACGGCCACCGGAGCGTGCTCGGCGAGGGCAACCGGAACGTCTTCGAGGACAGCGTCGCGCCGGTCCACCGGGCCGGGCAGGTCCGGCTGTGGGACGGCGGGCACCGGATCGACCGCAACCTGCGGCTGGACCCCGCGCCCGGGCACACCCCGGGATCGTCCGTGCTCACCCTGGACTCCGGCGGCGAACGCGCCCTGTTCGTCGGGGACCTCGTGCACACCGCGCTCCAACTCGCCGAGCCGGACACCAACTCCTGCTTCTGCGAGGACCCGGCGCAGTCCCGCGCCACCCGGCACCGGCTGCTCGGCGAGGCCGCGGAGCGGCACGCGCTGCTCTTCCCGGCGCACTTCGGCGGCAGCGGCGCGGTCGAGGTCGCGCGCCGCGGCCCGGGCTTCGCGGTCAAGGAGTGGGCGGGCTTCCCGCGCATCTCCTGACGCGCCGCCGGCACCGGTCGGCCCCGGTCGGCCCCAGGTCAGCCCCCAGTTCAACCGGTCCAGCCAGGTCAGCCGGTCCAGCCGGTTCGCCCGGTTGAAGCAGTGGAGAGGAACCGATTCACGTGCCCCGACAGGCAGAACCCGTCGTCACGACCCCGGCGGGAGCCGTCCGCGGCGCCCGCGCCCGCACCGGCGAGCGCTACCGCGCCGTCCCCTACGCGGCGGCACCGACCGGCGCCGGCCGCTTCGCCCCGCCCCGGCCGCACCCCGGCTGGTCCGGCGTCCGCGACGGCACCCGGCCCTCGCCCACGGCCCCGCAGCCGCCCCGCGCCTTCGACGGGCTCGACGTGAGCCCCTACTTCGGGCCGGGCTGGGTGCCCGGCCCGGAGTACCTCACCGTCGACGTCCACACGCCCGCCGCCGACGGCCGGCGCCGCCCGGTGATGGTCTTCGTGCACGGCGGCGGCTTCATCACCGGCTCCAGCCGCGCCGCCCTCTACGACGGTTCCGCCTTCGCCCGGGACGGCGTGGTCCTGGTGGCGGTGAACTACCGCCTGGGCATCCCCGGGTTCCTCGACCTGCCGGGCGCCCCGCCCAACCGGGGCCTGCTGGACGTGCTCGCCGCGCTGCGCTGGGTGCGCGACTCCGTGGCGGCCTTCGGTGGAGACCCCGGCAACGTCACCGTGTTCGGCGAGTCCGCGGGCGCCACGCTGGTCTGCGCGCTGCTCGCCACGCCGCAGGCGCGCGGGCTGTTCCGGCGGGCGGTGGTCCAGAGCGGCAGCGGGACGGGCGCGTTCACCCCGGAGCAGGCGCGGCGGGTCACCGCCGCCGCGGCCGCCGCACTGGGCGTCGAGCCGACGGCCGGGGCGTTCGCCGCCGTGCCGGACGAGCGGCTGGTGGCGGTCCTGCCCGAGCTGACCGGCCTCGACCTGCGCACCGACACCGCCGTGGACCCGCTGGCCGGGCTCAGCCCGCTCGGCCTGGTCCTGCCGGTCCAGCCCGCGGACGCGCTGGCCGCCGGCCCGGCGAGGGACGTCGACCTGCTGATCGGCACCAACACCGAGGAGGCGAACCTCTACCTGGCGCCGCAGGGGGAGCTGGAATCCACCACGGAGGCGGGGTTGCGCGCGGCCGCCACCGGGCTGCTGGCCGACCCGGAGGGCGTGCTCGCGGCCCTGCGCGCCGACCGGCCGCGGGCCACCCCGGGCGAACTGCGCTCCGCCGTGCTCGCGCACGCCCTGTTCGAGGCCGGCACCGAGCGCCTCGCCCGGGCACACGCCCGGATCTCCGGCGGCCGCACCCACCGCTACTCCTTCGGGTACCGGTCCACGGCCCTGGACGGGCGGCTCGGCGCCGCCCACACCGTCGAGCTGCCCTTCGTGTTCGACGTGGCGGACGAGCCCTGGCTGCACGGGCCCGAGGGGCTGCTCGGCCCCGACCCGGTGCCGGCGGGGCTGGCCGCCCGGGTGCACGGTGCCTGGACGGCGTTCGCCCGGAGCGGCGAGCCGGGCTGGGCGGGGTACGACCCCGAGCACCCGGCGGCCGAACCCCTCGGCGGCTGAGCCCCGGCCGCCGTGCGCTGCTGTCGCCCCGCGCCGCCCCGGCCCTCGCTCCCGCGCCCGGCCCGGTCCTACCCTGGACGGCATGGACGCGCTCGCGGCGACTCCCGGCGGTACGGCGGCCGATGCGGCCGGCCTGGCGGCGCTGGTGCGCCTGCTGGCCGGGCGCGGGGCGGTGGTGCTCAGCGGGGCGGGCCTGTCCACCGAGTCCGGGATCCCGGACTACCGGGGCGAGACGGGCAGCCGGCGGCGCGCGGTGCCGATGACCTTCCAGGAGTTCACCGGGAGCGCGGCGGCCCGGCAGCGGTACTGGGCGCGCAGCCACGTCGGCTGGCGGGCGATCGCGGCGGCCGAGCCGAACGCCGGGCACCGGGCGGTGGAGCGGTTGCGGCGCTCGGGGCACGTGTCGGCGGTGATCACCCAGAACGTGGACGGCCTGCACCGCGCGGCCGGCACCCGGACGGCGGTGGAACTGCACGGAGGGGTGCACCGGGTGGTCTGCCTGGACTGCCGCCGGACCAGCCTGCGCACCGAGCTGGACCGCCGGCTGGAGGAGCTGAACGGCGGCTTCCGGGACGGCCCGGCCCGGGTCAACCCGGACGGCGACGCCGAGTTGGCGCCGGAGTCGGTGGCCGCCTTCCGGGTCGCCCCGTGCGCGGTGTGCGGGGGAGTGCTCAAGCCGGACGTGGTCTTCTTCGGCGAGAGCGTGCCCAGGCCGAGGGTCGAGCGCTGCTTCGAACTCGTGGACGCGGCCCAGGGGTTGCTGGTGCTGGGCTCCTCGCTCACGGTCATGTCGGGGCTGCGCTTCGTGCGCCGGGCCGCCCGCGCGGGCACCCCGGTGGTGATCGTCAACCAGGGCGCGACCCGCGGGGACGAGCTGGCGGCGGCCCGGGTCGGCCTGCCGCTGGGCGCGGTGCTGACCGAGGCCGCCCGGCGGGTCAGGGCTGCGTAGCGAACGCGTGCCGCCCGGCGGGTCAGGGCTTCGTGGCGAGCGCGTGCAGCGCGGCCTTGAGGGCGTCGACGAAGCGGTCCCGGACGGCCGGGTCGACCAGGTCGAGCGAGAGGTAGGGGTTGAGGTCCTCCAGCTCGACCAGGAGCAGCGCGCCCTCGGGGGTGCGGCAGGCGTCGACCCGCTGGATGCCGTGCTCGACGGTGTTCCAGGCGATGAAGCGCCGGGCGAACTCCAGGTCGGCGGCGGTGGGTTCGTACGGTTCGAGGCGCCAGCGCCGCTCCGGGTCGGGGGCGTGCAGGGCGTACTGGAAGGCGTCGTCGACGAAGTAGAACGAGACCTCGTAGCGGAACGGGACCAGTGGCTGGACCAGGACGTCCCGGTCGTACGCGACGGTGTCGAGCTGCTCGCGGGGGACGGTCCGCAGGCCGATGGAGTCGGCGCCGAGCTTCGGCTTGACGACGTACTCGGGCACGACGGGCAGCCGGTCGAGGTCTGCGGCCCGGTCGACGGTGGGGATGACGGGGTACCCGGCGGCGGTGAGGTCGAGCAGGTACTGCTTGCCGGCCTGGTCGGCGCGCCCGGTGAGCTGGGTGTAGACGCGGGTGCCGCGTTCGAGCGCCCGGGTGCGGAAGTCCCGGTACGCGGCGAGGTGGTCCAGCACCGGGCCGCTGTTGCGGACCAGCACCAGGTCGAAGGAGTCCATCAGCGCGGCGGCGTCGAGCGGGTGGCAGAGGGCGACGTCGAAGTCCTCGCGCAGGCGGGCGGAGAGCTGGATGTCCTCGTCGCAGTAGCGGCGCCCCCGGGCCTGGTAGGCGAGGTCGGTGACGAGCAGGACGCGGGGCTTGGCGGCGGTCATGGCTCTCCTGATGATCATTCGATCCGTTCACCCTAACGTCGACCGGTGCCGACCGGTGCCGACGGGGCGAGCGGATCCGCCGCGGGATCGTAGTAATGCACTTGCATCGGTTCCCGGGGTGCGATGTGATGGACCCGCGATGCGATGCAAGCGCATCGGAACGAACCGGAGGGGAAACCACGATGAGTGCCGCACCGACCACCACCGCCCCGTGGCAACTGGGCGCGACCGAACTGGGGGCCGCCGTCGCCCGTGGCGAGCTCACGGCGGCCGAGGTGGTGGAGAGCCACCTGGAGCGCATCGCGGCCGTGAACCCGGCCGTCAACGCCGTCACCCAGCTGATGGCGGACGCCGCCCGCGAGGCCGCCCGCGAGACCGACCGGCGCCGCGCGGCCGGCGAGCCGCTCGGCCCGCTGGCCGGGGTGCCGTTCACCGTGAAGGAGAACATCCGCGTCGCCGGCTGGGCGACCACCCACGGCGTGCCCAGGTTCCGCGACCACGTCGCCGAGACCGACGCCCCGCCGGTGCGCCGCCTGCGCGCCGCGGGCGCCATCCCGATCGGCCACGCCAACATGTCCGACCTGTCGATCTCCTCCGACGCCGAGAGCCAGCTCTACGGCCGGACGTACAACCCGTGGGACCGGACCAGGAACCCGGGCGGCACCAGCGGCGGCGACGGGGTGGCCGTCGCGGTCGGCATGGCGGCGCTCGGCCTCGGCAACGACTCCGGCGGCTCGGTCCGACTGCCCGCCGCCTTCAACGGGGTCGCCGGGCTCAAGCCCAGCTACGGCCGCTTCGCCGCCGACCACCGCATCCTCGGCCAGGAGCCGATGCTGGCCTCCCAACTCATCCCGGTCGACGGCCCGTTCGCCCGCTCGGTCGCCGACCTGCGCGCCGCCTTCGAGGCGCTGGCGGGCGCCGACCCGCAGGACCCGAGGGCCGTCCCGGCCCCGCTCCGCGGGCCACGCCCCACCCGCCCGATCACCGTCGGCGTCGTGGTCGACCCGGCCGGCATCGGCGTCCACCCCGAGATCGGCGCCGCCGCCGTCGACGCCGCCGAGGCCCTGGTCGAGGCCGGCTACGAGGTCGAGGAGGTCAGGATCCCCCGGCTGTCCGAGGCCCTGGAGTGCTACGGCAAGCTGATCATGACCGAGTTCGGGCTGAGCTGGCCCCGGGTCCGGCAGCTGCTCACCGAGAAGGGGGCCCGGAACGTCGACCTGTTCCTGGAGCGCACCCCGCACGAGGACCTCGGCGAGTTCCTCCGGCAGACCGGCGTCCGGCTCGGCCTCCAGCGCGACTGGGCCGCGCTGATGGAGACCCACCCGCTGCTCCTCACCCCCACCTGCCCCCACCCCGTGCCCGGGGTCGACGTGTTCTCCGAGGACACCGACGCCGAGGGCCACGCCCGGCTGACGCTGCCCAGGGCCGTGTGCGCGGTGACCTCGCTGATCGGGGTGCCCGCGGTGAACGTGCCCAGCGGGTTCGCCGACGGGCTGCCGCAGAGCCTCCAGCTGATCGGCCGGATGTACCGCGAGGACCAGTGCCTGGACGCCGCCGAGGTGCTCGAACGCTGCTTCGGCGCGCTGACGCCGGTCGACCCGCGGCCGTAGCGCGCGGGCCGACCGGCCGGGCCGCTACGGCGGCGGCGTGCGCGGTGGCGGCGTATGCGGTGGAGGCGTGCGCGGCGGAGGGGTGCGCGGCGTGCGCGGGCCCGGGGTCGGCCGGGGGGTACGGGGGTCCCCCCGGTCGTCCGGGTCCCGCGCGGGCGCCTCCGCCACCGGGAGGCGCGGCAGCGCGTACGGGTGGCGGTCGCGTAGGTAGCCGATCAGGTGCTCGCGGAGCCGGCAGCGCAGTTCGAAGGCGTCGCCGCCGTCCGCCGCCGTGGCCAGCACCCGCACCACGATGGTGGTCGGCGTGGTGTCGACCACCTGGAGGGCGCTGCCCCGGCCGTCCCAGAGCTCGCACTTGGCCAGGTAGTCCTCGAACTCCTCGCGCAGCAGCCCGATCGGGGCGTGGTGGTCGAGGTGGAGCAGTGCGGTGCCGGTGATCCGGCTGGAGCGGCGGGACCAGTTCTCGAACGGCCGCCCGACGAAGTACGACATCGGCATCATCAGCCGCCGCTGGTCCCAGGTCTCGATCACCACGGCGGTCAGGGTGATCTCCTCGACCGTCCCCCACTCGCCGGCCACCACCACGACGTCGCCGATCCGGGCCAGGTCGCCGAAGGCCAGCTGCACCCCGGCGAAGACGTTGGCGAGGGTGCTCTGGGCGGCCACGCCCGCCACCACGCCGACCAGCCCGGCGGAGGCCAGCAGGCTGGTTCCGACCCCGCGCACCGCCGGGAAGGTCATCAGCACCGCGCCCAGGGTCACCAGGCCGACCACCGCCTGGCCGATCCGGCCGAGCAGGACGGCCTGGGTCCGGGCCCGGCCCGCCCAGGCCGGCTCGCGGCGGTGCACGGCGAGCCGGGCGGCGCCCTCCGCCAGGATCGCCACCAGCCGGCCGCACAGCCAGCCGCCGGAGGTGATCGCCAGGATCACCGCCAGGTGCCGCAGCCCCGCGCGGGCGGCGGGCGGGGCGGCGATCCACGGCAGCGAGGCGGAGAGCAGCAGACAGGCCGTCAGCGCCAGCACCGGGTGGCGGCACCTGCGCAGCACCTCCGGGACGTCACCGACACCCCGGGGGGCCGCCAGCCGCCGGGCCGCCGACCGGACGGCCCGGTCCAGGCCGTAGGTGAGGAGGGCGGCCGCGGCTCCGACGACGGCCAGGCGGAGCAGGCTCCACCACATCTGCGGCTCTCCTTTCCGCTGCTGGCACGGTGGTCGGGGTCAAGGCCGGTTCAGTCGGGCGGCTCGACCGGGTGGGGCCGGCCCGGCTGCGGGGCGGCCGGTTCAGGGGCCGGCCGGTGCACCGGGCGCGGGGCCGGCGGGGGGACGGGCGAGCCGGGCGGGGGCGGCGGGTCGGGCAGCAGCGGCCTGGTCGGCGGCGCCGGGGGCTCCGGCGCGGGCGGCGGCTGACCGGGGCGGGCGGGGGAGGTGGTCATGGGCGGGTGCTCCTCTCGGTGCGGTGTGGTGCGGTGCGGTGGGGTGCCGTACTGCCCGGCGGGCCAATGGGGGTCAGGCCGCCAGTAAGTCGTGCAGGCCGCGGTCCCAGTCGATCCGCTCGTGCTCCCGCCCCGGCGGGACGAGCCGTACGGTCCGGGCCAGGAACCGGGCGACCGCCGCCGCGGGGGCCGCGAGCAGGGCGACGCCCTCGGTGCCGGCCAGCGCGATCAACACGTGGGCGTCGTCGAACGGTGTGACGTGGACGTCTCCCTCGCCGGTGGGCGCGTGCAGCCCGGCGAGCAGCAGGTCGCGGGAGAGCGACCAGACCGCGTTCGGCTGGTAGGAGGTGAAGTCCAGCTCCGTCGCGTGGGGTTCGTCGTCCCGGTAGGACCAGTCGACGTCCAGGTCCCGGCTGCGGTCGTCGCCGGTCATCAGTCGCATGGTGATCCGGGTGGTGAGACGTTCCATGGGAGGTTTCCCCTTTCCCGGGTGGTCCGGACGGGGGGAGCCGGCGGCCCGCCCCCGTCCGTCGTCGCTGACTGTCGGTCTGTGCTTCCGGTGGCCCGGTCAGAGGATCCGGCCGCCGTAGTACGGGTCCCAGTAGGGCCCGAAGCGCCCGCGGGTGTCGGCCTCCTGGTCGGGCCCGCCGGCGTCGAGGTCGGGGCTGTCGCGGATCTCGGCCCTGGAGCGGTCGACGTAGACCTTCTGCTCGCCGATCTCGATCCGGGTCACGGTGCCGGCCGGGAGCAGGACCCGGCGGCCGAGGATCCACGGCCCGGTGTCGACGACCAGGTACTGCTCGTCGACCTCCTCGGACAGCTTGTCGACCTTGCCGATCGCGCCGTCGGTGGCCTCGACGTGGAAGCCGATGAGGTCGGTGCCGGCGGTGTGTCCGGCGGAGGTGCGGAATTCCCAGATGGTGCGGCGTGCGGTCATGACTGCCTCCGTTTCGTCTCGTCCGGTAGGGCTCGGCTGCCCCCGATGCGGGAGTTCATGCCCCCGGGGTGGTGCCGGGGGCGTTGTCGTCCCGCTCGACGTGGTGCTTGAAGTCGTTCAGGTCGTCGATGACCCGGCGGTCCACGAAGCCGAGCGCCTCGGCGAGTTGGGCCCAGAGCCCGTGCGGTTCGACCTCCAGCTGGAGCATGACCCGGGTGGTGCGGTCGTCCACGTGGTGGAAGGTCACCACGCCGCTGTGCCGCACCGGGCCGCTCCCGCCGTCCCAGGCCACCCGCTCGCCCTCCACCACCTCGGTGGTCACGGCCTCGAACTCCCGGCGGCCGCCCGCGGTTTCGACCACCCAGCTGCTGGCGCCGCCACCGGTGACGTCCACGCTGACCACGCCGCGCATGAACCGCGGGAAGTCCTCGCAGTGCACCCAGTGCCGGTAGACCTCGTCGAGCGGCGCGGCGACCTCGACCGATTCCTCGATCCGTCCCATCGTCCGGTCCTCCTTCTCCTCCTCGTGCTCCGGCCCCGTACCCGGTCCGGGTGCCCCGTTCCCCGCCCGGCATGCGCGGGGTGTGGCGGGCGTCACCGTGTCGGCGCCCGGGTCGTTCGCTCACGCAATCCTCACAAGGGGAACCGGCATGGAACGGGCCACGGCGGGTACCCGGGGACGGACCGTACGCCGAGGGGAAAGGACCGACATGGCCACGACCAGTGACGAACTCCTCCACCGCGTGACCGCCCCGGCCCCGGACGAGGCCGCGCCGGCCGCCCACCGGGCCGCCGGGCACGGGCAACCGGGGCTCCCGGGGCAACCGGGGCAACCGGGGCACCCGGAACTGCCGGAGCTCGCCGGCATCGAGGACCCGAAGCAGGTGGCGCCGGGCGACGCCCGGGAGCTGACCAGGGTGCTGCTGGCCCGGCTCGTGACGCTGGAGGAGGGCACCCCCGAGTACTCGTACGTCCGGGCCACGCTGATCGAGCTCAACCTGTCGCTGGTGCGCTTCGCGATCCGCCGGGTCGGCAACCGCCGGGAGCCCGAGGAGGACCTGCTCCAGGTCGGCTCGCTCGGCCTGATCAAGGCGATCGACCGCTACGACCCCGACCACGGCGCCGAGTTCGTGACCTTCGCGCTGCCGACCATCCTCGGCGAGATCCGCCGCCACTTCCGGGACTCCACCTGGGCCGTGCACGTGCCGCGCCGCCTCCAGGAGCTGCGCATCACCCTCGCCAAGGCCCGCGACGTGCTGTTCCAGCGGCTGGGCCGGGCGCCCACGGTGGCCGAACTGGCGGAGCACCTCGACCTGTCGCCGGAGGAGGTGATCGAGGGCCTCGCCGCGGCCAACGGCCACACCGCCGGGTCCCTGGACGCCCCCGTGACCGAGAGTGAGGAGGACCGCGGCCCGCTCGCCCAGCGGCTCGGCGAGGAGGATCCGAGGTTCGACACGGTCGAGAACCTGATCGTCCTCAAGCCGCTGGTCGCCGCCCTGCCGGAACGCGACCGGCGGATCCTGTCGATGCGCTTCGGCGAGGAGCTCACCCAGTCGCAGATCGGCGCCCGCCTGGGGCTGTCCCAGATGCACGTCTCCCGGCTGCTCAGCCGGACCCTGAAACACCTGCGGGCGGACCTCACCGCCGACTGAACCGCCGCACGGTCACCGGACGCACCGCCGCACCGCGCACGCCACCCGCCGTCGCCCACCGCCACCAGGCCGGTCCGCCCCCGGCCTGGTCCTGGGCCGGGTGGCGTGCGTACGCTCGTGGAGCACACCCGTTGAGGGGAACACGACGACGATGCCAGCCGAGAAGACGATGCCCGCAGAGAACGAGTCCGTGACCGTGCCGCCGACCACCGCACCCTCCGACGCCCCAGGGGCGGGTGCCCCGCTCGGGCCCGACCTGGCCGTGCACACCTGGCGCACCGACGCCGGAGCGGCCGTCTGTGCCCTGGCGGGCGACCTCGACATCGAGACCCTGGCCCCCGCCCGGACCACCCTCGACGCCCTGGTGGAGCAGCGCCCGCCGCTGCTCGTCGTCGACCTCGCCCAGGTCGGGTTCTGCGACTCCTCCGGCCTCAACCTGCTGCTGCAGACCCGGATATCGGCCGCGGCGGCGGATGTCGACTTCCGACTGGCGGCGCCGTCCGGCACGGTGCGGCGGCTGCTGGAACTGACCTGCACGGACACCGTGTTCTCGCTCCACCCGACCGTGGAGGCCGCGGCCACCGAACCCCGGTGAGTGCCGCGGCCGCCCGTCGGCACGCATAATTCGTCGGTGGTCGGGAAACCGAGCAGACGACAGCGCAACGACGTGGCACACAGCGGCACACCGCGGTACGCAGTGGCACACAGCGGGACACCGCGCCGGGAGCACGGCGCCGGAACCGCAACGGGAACCGAACCGGAACCGAAGGGGAACCCGCACATGACGACCAGCCGGGCCACCCTGGACGGCGACCGGCCGGGCACCGGCCCCACCCTGCCGCCCGGCGGCCAGCGCCGGCGCCTGCACCTGGCCGGGCAGCCCAAGCCCGTCGCCCGGGCCCGGGCGTACACCGCGCAGGCCGTCGCCGACTGGTCCTGGCCGACCGGCCCGGCCGGGGCCGAGGACGACATCGTGCTGCTGGTCGCCGAGCTGGTCGCCAACGCCATGCTGCACGCGGGCGGCCCCGTCGACCTCGTCCTGGACGCCTCCGCGGCCCGGTTGCGGATCGAGGTCAGCGACCGCTCGACCGACCTGCCCGAGCCGCGCCGGCCGCACCGCCCGGGCCTGCCGGGCGGGCACGGCCTGTTCATCGTGCAGAAGGCCGCCACCCGCTGGGGCGCGGTGCCGCACGACGACGGCAAGACGGTCTGGGCCGAGATCGACGCCCGGCCCCTGCGGGAGCCCGGGAACTGACGGCCCGGCCCCGATCCCTCGGCGCGCGGTTTCCGGATGGGCGACCGGGCGCCGTGCGCGTTCATGGGCGCCGAGCTCACGGCAGGAACGTGCTGCGGACGTGCGCCAGGTAGGCCTCGGGCCCGGGGTACGGCCGGTCCTGGGCCCCGGGCCGGTGCAGGTCGAGCCGGCCGTCCGGGTGCAGCCGCAGGGTCGTGGTGGCCGCCCGGTCGTCCGTGGGCCCGTCGTGATCGTCGGGGGAGAGCGGGCCGAGGACGGGCACGGCGGCCGGGAACATCGCGCGGGCCCCGGCCGCCGTCGCCGCGGGCGGGTGGCCGGTGCGGTTGGCGCTGCTCACGTACAGCACCGGGTGGTCCGCGAGCAGTGGCAGCAGGGGTTCCCAGCGGGCGCCGAACAGCAGGGTCCAGCCGTCCCGGGTGGCGGGGGCCAGCCAGTCGGGCCGTGCCGTGCCCGGGAACAGTGGGAGCAGCGGGAGCAGCAGGGTCACCCGCTCCTCGGCGAGCAGCCGGCGGGCGACGGCGGCCAGGGCGGGGGAGAGGTCGAGGGCGGCGCCGAGCCGGGCCAGGGTGCCCGGGTCGTGCACCCAGAGGGCGACGGCCTGCTCGGCGGGGCGGCCCTTGGCGGTGTTGACGGCCCGTGGGTCGGTGCCGGCCACGACGTGGGTCAGCGGGGCCGGGTTGGGCAGCACCACCGCGGTGCCGCGCCGTAGGGCCGCCCGGGCGCCGTCGAGGTCGACCGTGCCGCCGGTCCCGCCGGTCCCGCCGGTCCCGACCGTGCCGGCGGTCATGCCGATGCCCCGGTCGGCGCCGAGCGGAGGCCGACCAGGTAGGCGGCGAAGGCCGCGTCCTCGACGACGGCCCGGCCGGTGCGGTAGGCCCGGGACTTCACCCAGGCCAGTGCGGCCCGGGCCTGCTGCTCGTCGAGCTCGTGGCCGAGCCGGACGGCGACGGCCCGGACCACCCGGAGGCTGGCCAGCTGGGTGAGCACCACGCTCGGGGCGATCCCCAGCACGGCCTCGGGGTCGAAGGGCTGGAACAGCTGCGGGTGGACGAAGGGCGTGCCGGTGGAGATCGTGCCGACCCCGCTGCCCACGACGGGGGTGGTGACGCCCAGTGGGACGCCGGTCTCCCCGGAGACGGCCCGGGCGAGGTGCGGCAGCGCCGTGAGGTCCGGGGCGGTCCACCAGGCGGGGGTGTCGCCGCCCAGCAGCCGCGCCGCCCGGGCCGGGTCGTGGGAGAGCAGGAACAGCAGCTGTTCGGTGGCCGCCATGCCGCTGCGTTCGGCGATGCCCAGCCAGGAGGCGGACACCACCCGGACGCCCGCCCGCAGCGCCTCCAGGGTGTTGGCCAGGCCGAGGCCGAGGTCGTTGTGCAGGTGGCAACCCAGGACGACGTCGTGATCGGCCGCCGCCCGGACCCGGCCGAACAACTCGGCGGCTTCGTAGGGAAGTTGGACACCGACGGTGTCGGCCAGCAGGACGGTCCCGGCCCCGGCGGCGGTCAGCGCGCCCGCGTGGTCGGCCAGCAGGCCGTGGTCGGCGCGGGAGGCGTCGGCGAGGCAGAGGTCGACGGCGACCCCGTCGTCCAGGGCGCGGGCCTCCTCGATCAGGGCGGCCGCCGACTCCAGGGCCTCCCGGGCCGGCCGGTGGGTCATCGTCCGGGCCATCGGCTCGGAGGCGGGGACGACCACCATGACCCGGGCGTGCGCGGTGCCCCGCACCGAGGCCACCGCCTGCCGGACGTCCGCCGCCCGGCCCCGGCACACGGCGGCGACGCTGACCGTGCCCTCGGCCTCCACGGCGACCCGCCGCACCGCCTCGTACTCCTCCTCGCACACCGCCGGGAAGCCGGCCGCGAACACCACGTGCCGGGGCCCGTCCGCGCCGAACATCCGGCCCTGCTCGCGGGCCAGCCGGACCCGGAACGCGGCCGACATCAGCGTCTTGGCCTGGGCGCCGTCGCGCGCCGACTCCTCCCACAGCACCACCCGGCCCGCCCGCGCGGACTCCCGTATGACGTCCCGCTCCATCGCAACCCCCGAACCCGCCCGGCCCTCCACAGGTGGAGGGCGACCGGGTCGGGACTCTAGGCGGCGGGTGGGGCCGGTGGGGGCGGGCCGGGAAACTGCCGCCGTTCCGGTACGGGATTCCCGGATCCGCTTGTCAGGAGGGGATTTCGGGGGTAGGGGGGCTTGGGCGGCCCAGCTGGAGGCGACGGTGACCGTCTGGTCCGGCTGAGGGACATGAGCTGACGGTCATGACGGGGCGGTGGCCGGTGGGTGCCCGGTGTGCTTTCCGGTCCGCCCGGGCTGGTTGGCCTAGATTGCCCGACCATGAGTGAAAATGTCGGAATCAGTCGTCGGTCGCTGCTCAAGGCGCTGCCCACCGCCGTCCTGGTGGCCGCGTCCGACGGGATCCTCTCCCGGCGGTACGCGGCGGCCGCCCCCGTGCCGCAGCCGTTCCCCCAGCCCGCCCTGCGGACCGCGCGGCCGGTGCCCGGCCGGGCGGGGGCGGTGCTGGAGCAGACGCTCGACGTGCGGTTCACGGACACCGTCGTCCCCGGCTACGGCACGGTCACCACTCGCACCTACAACGGGACGATCCCCGGCCCGACCCTGCGGCTGCGCGCCGGGGACACCCTGCGGCTGACCCAGGTCAACGGCCTGCCGCCGAACGAACCCCACGACGGCGACCACAACCGGCCGCACGGCTTCAACAGCTTCAACCTCCACACCCACGGCCTGCACGTCGACCCGACCGGGGAGGCCGACAACGTGCTCCGGGTGTTCGAGCCGCGCACCGCCGACGAGGTCGAGGCCGGCGCCCCGGAACCGCAGTACGTGACGACGATCGACGTCCCGGCCGGCCACCCGGCCGGCACCTACTGGTACCATCCGCACCTGCACGGGGCCACCTCCGTGCAGATCGTCGGCGGGATGGCCGGGGTCCTCGTCATCGAGGGCGACGTCGACGAGGTGCCCGAGATCGCGGCCGCCGCCGACCTGGTGGTCTGCCTCAACGAGCTGAGGCTCAAGGACGGCAAGGTCCCCGACTTCACCTCCGGCAACGCGCTGGCCGCCGTCCCGGCCGTTCTGACCGTCAACGGCGCGGTCAACCCCACCGTGACGCTGCGCCCGGGCGAGGTGCAGCGCTGGCGGCTGGTCTGCGCGACGGCCTTCACCGCGCCGGTGCTGCGGCTCACCGGCGGCGGCGGGGACCTCACCCTCCACCGGATCGCCCAGGACGGCGTGACCTTCCCGGCCGTGGCCGCCACCGACGCCGTGCGCCTGACCATGGGCAACCGGGCCGACGTCCTGGTCCGGGTCGACGACCCCGGCAGCTACGAACTGCGGGCGGACGGGCGAACCGCGCCGCTGATGACGGTCGAGGTGACGGGCGAGGCCCTCGACCCGCCGATGGACCTGCCGACCGCGCTGCCGGCCGGCAAGCCGTTCCTCGACGAGGGCGACATCGCGAACCCGGACGCGGACCGCGAGGTGGTCTTCCACGTCGATCCGGGGGTCTTCCCGGGCTCCTTCCCCAACGCCTACCGGATGCTGGGCAGTAACCCGACCCCCGCCGCCGACCCGGCCGGCGACCCCACCCGGGACCCGGCCTACGGCCTGTTCGACCCCGGCTACGTCAACCACACCCTGGAACTCGACACCGTCGAGCGCTGGACGCTGCGCACCGCCGAGACCAACCCCGCCTTCCACCACCCCTTCCACCTGCACACCAACCACGTCCTGGTCACCCACCGCAACGGCGAGCGGCTGGACCCGCCGGTCTGGCAGGACACCGTCGACCTGGCCGGCGGCAGACCGGGCGACACCGTCACCCTCCTGGTCCGCTACGAGGACTTCACCGGCCGGGCCGTCGCCCACTGCCACCAGCTCCAGCACGAGGACCTCGGCATGATGCAGGCCGTCGAGTACGTGGAGCCGCACCGGTCCTGACGCACAGTGGGGTGCCCCGCCGCCCGGCGGGGGGGCACCCGAGGGCTACGCCCCGGCGCGGGCCGGGGCGGGGGCCGGGCCGGTCGGGGCCGGGACGGCGGCCCGGCGGGCGTGCAGGACGGCGGCGCCCAGCGGGAGCGGGCGGTGGTCCAGCAGGTGCAGCCCGGCGTCGGCGAGCAGTCGGCCGTAGTGGTCGGCGCGGCGCTCGCGCCCGCCGGTGTTGGCCATCATGTGCAGGTCCCACGCGGTGGCCAGCGAGGCCGAGCCGTCGGCGGGCAGCAGCCGTTCGACGATCAGCAGGTCGGCGTGGGCGGGCATGGCCCGGGCGCAGTGCCGCAGGATCTCGGCGCAGCGCTCGTCGTCCCAGTCGTGCAGCACCCGGGACAGCACGTAGACGTCGGCGTCGCCGGGGACGTCGGCGAAGTCGCCGGTCACGTAGCCGCAGCGCCCGCCGAGGCCGGCGGCGTCGAGGCGGCGGCGCGCGGCCTCGACGGCGTGCGGGCGTTCCAGCAGGACGCCGCGCAGCCGGGGGTGGGCGGCGAGCAGCCGGCCGAGCAGTTCGCCGTTGCCGCCGGCGATGTCGACGACCGTCCCGGCGGGGGCGCGGGAGCCCGCTGCGGTGACGACCGGGTGGTCCGGGAGCGGGTCGAACATCCGGGCGCTGGCGGCCATCGACAGGTCGAAGAGTTCGGCGAGTTCGGGGTCGCGGGCGAAGTGGTCGAAGTGGTTCTCGCCGAAGAGGTGGTCGAAGGCGGCCTCCCCGGTGCGCACGGTGTGCTCCAGCTCCGCGAATGACCGGTAGAACGGGCCGCCGTACATCAGCGCCAGCGGCCGCATCGACGCCGGGGCGTCGGCGCGCAGGAGGGCGCCGGTGCCGGTGAGCCGGTAGCCGTCGGGGTGTTCGGCGACGACGCCCAGCATGGCGAGGTAGCGCAGCAGGGTGGCGAGGCTCTGCGGGTCGGCGCCGAGGGCGTCGGCGAGCTGCCGCGGCGCGGTGGCGGTGCGGGTGTCCAGGGCGTCGGGCAGGCCCAACCGGGCGCTGACCGCCAGGGCCTGGGTGGTCCAGGCACCGGTGAGCTGGTGCAGCAGGGTCTCGGCCGAGCGCTGGGTCGGGTCCTCGCCCAGGTGGTCGGCGAGCACCGTGCGGTGGTCGCCGTGGGCGTGGAGCTCGACCCGCCGGTACCCGGTGCGGGAGCCGGCCGGGGTGGTGAAGTAGAGGACGGTGGAGTCCTCGTGGGGGTTGTAGCCGCCGCCGTCGGGGGCGGCGCCGTGCCGGGTGAGCAGCGCGCACAGCCCGCGCAGTGCCAGCGGGTCGGGGTGGGCGACGTCGAAGGCGAGGTGGGCCTCGTGCTCGTGGGCGCGCTCCTGGTCGGCGAGTTCGGCGAGGTCGGAGCCGGGCGGCACGGTGAGCACGAACACCTCGACGCTGCGTTCCCCGTCGGGGCCGGGCACCGGCGGGCGCAGGATGCTGACGTCGAGCTCGGCCTCGGCGCGTCCGTACCGGCGGGCGAGCCGGCTGCGGACCACCACGCTGGGCTGCGGGGGCGCGTCGGGTTCCAGTCCGCAGGAGGCGAGTCGGGCGCGGAGGGTGGCGTCGTCCGGGGGCAGGACGAGCAGGGCGGCGTGCGAGAAGCGGCAGCGTTCGGCCAGGGCCCGCAGTTCCGGTCCGTCGAGGTCGGGCAGCAGCAGCGGGAGCAGGGTCGTGGTGTCGTGCTCCCTGACGAACTCGGCCGTCGCCCGCAGGCGGGCGGTGTCGTCCGGGGGTGTCGCGGTCATGGGGAGGGAGTCCTTGGTGCGGGGGCGGGGGCGCCCGGTGGGCAGGGCGGGTCAGATGCCGACGTAGTTCTCGGCGAACCAGTCCTGGTGGGTGCGCGAGGTGCGCAGGGATTCGACGCGGGAGCGCCGCATGGCTTCGTGGAAGAACGATTCCTCCGCCGGGCCGGCTTGGGCACCGACTGCCGGGCCGACTGCCGCGCCGCTCCCCGGGCCGACGGGGGAGTGCAGGAGCTGGATCATCCAGTGGGCGAACTCCTGGGCCCGCCATATGTGGGTGAGGCAGCGCGCGGAGTAGCCGTCCAGCGCCCGGGCGTCGCCCCGGTGGAGCTCGTCGATCAGCGCCTCGGCGAGCAGTTCCGCCTCCAGGACGGCCAGGTTGGCGCCCTTCGCGGCGGCCGGGGCGGGGAGGCTGGCGGCGTCCCCGGCCAACAGCAGTGAGCCGTACCGGAGTCGGTCGAGCACGTCCGACTCCAGGTGGACGACGGAGCGGTGGAGGATCCGGCCGTGGTGCAGCGGCCCGTGTTCGTCGGCGCGCAGCCGCCGGTCGAGCGCGGTCCGGATCCGGTCCTCCGACCAGGCGTCGGCGGGGGTGCCGGGCGGGCACTGGAGGTAGTAGCGGGTGACGTCGGCGGTGCGGGCCATGTGACCGGCGAAGCCGTCGGGGTGCATCGCGTAGCCGACGGCGTCCATGCTCGGGGGCGCCTCGGCCAGCAGGGCGAGCCAGGAGACGCCGTGGTCGCGGTGGTACCGGCGGGTGTCGGGGGGCAGCGAGCGGCGGGCCGCGCCGTGGCGGCCGTCGCAGCCGGCCACGTAGCGGGCCCGCCAGCGGCCGGGGCGGCCCTCGGCGTCGCGCACGGTGACGGTGGGGGAGGGGCCGTCGATGCCCTCGACGGCCTGGGCCTCGGTCTCGAAGGCGATCCGGCCGCCCGCCGCCAGGTAGTGCGTCAGGAGGTCGGTGACCAGGTCCTGTTGGGGGTAGACGGTGTGGAGCTCGCGGCGGCCGAGGGCGCCGTAGTCGAGCCGGAAGCTGCCGTCCTCGGTGCGGAACTCGCAGGTGCCGTGCGGTTTCCCGTGGCGGTGCAGGCCGTCGGCGAGGCCGTGGCGGTCCAGGACCCGGACGGTGTTGGCAGCGAGGAACCCGGCCCGGGCCCTGGTCCGGACGTGCTCGGGGTCGGCCCGTTCGAGGACGACGCAGTCGATGCCGGCGGCTAGGAGGAGGTTCCCGAGGGTGAGTCCGGCCGGTCCGGCGCCGAGGATGACGACATCGGCGGTCTGCTGGGCTGTTCGGCCTGTCTGACGTTCAGTCACAGTACGGGGAGCTTAGCCACCGCTGGATACAAGGAAGCGCCGGAATCCCTCGGATCGGTGAATAGGGTGATGATCTTCACCAGTGCTTCGCACAATCGCCGACTCCCGGGCGCCCTGCTCGAAGCTGATCGGGACTGCGCACTGTTGCGCAATGATGGAGGTCTCGACTATAAATCGATCATCTTCACGCACATTCGTGCAGTCTCGCGCAGGAGGACCTGATGGCCCACGTCGACGAAGAGATCGCCAGCCAGCCCGACTGCTGGCAGCGCGCCCTGGAACTGGCCCCGCAACACCTGCCCGAACCCGGTGAGCGGGTCGCCGTCATCGGCTGCGGCACCTCGCTCTACATCGCCCAGGCCTACGCGGCGCTGCGCGAATCCCTCGGACACGGCGAGACCGACGCCTTCGCCGCCTCCGAGTTCCCGCTCGGCCGCCGGTACGACCGGATCGTCGCGCTCACCCGCTCCGGCACCACCACCGAGGTGCTCGACGCCCTCGCCCGGGTGGGCGGCACCGAGACGGTCGCGATCACCGCCGACCCCGGGACCCCGGTCGGCGCCGCCGCCCGCCACCTGGTGGCGCTGGAGTTCGCCGACGAGCGGTCCGTCGTCCAGACCAGGTTCGCCACCACCGCCCTCGTCCTGCTGCGCGCCCACCTCGGCGCCGCACCGGCCGACCTGCCCGCCCAGGCCCGTACGGCGCTCGCCGACCCGCTGCCCCGGGGCGCCCTGGAGGCGCGGCAGTTCACCTTCCTCGGCACCGGCTGGAGCTGCGGGGTGGCGAACGAGGCCGCGCTCAAGGTCCGGGAGGCCTCCGCCGCCTGGACCGAGGCCTACCCGGCGATGGAGTACCGGCACGGCCCGATCAGCGTCAGCGGCCCCGAGGGCCTGGTCTGGTTCCTGGACACCCCGCCGGCGGGCCTGGTCGACCAGGCCGGGGCGACCGGCGCCGCGGTCAGCGTGCCCGGGCTCGACCCGCTGGCCGAACTGGTCCGGATCCAGCGCCTGGCCGTCGGCCTCGCCGTCCGGCGCGGCCTCGACCCCGACCGGCCGCGCCACCTCACCCGCTCGATCGTGCTGGACCAGCCGTGACCGGCGGCCCGGCGGAGCACCCGCCCGGCCCGGCCACCCGCCCCGCCCGTCCGCTGACGGCACAGCCCCAAGGAGCACCGTGACCCTGGTCGGAACCGGAGAGATCGTCGCGCCCGCGGTGAACGGCGGCCGCGGCGTGGGGGCGTTCAACGTCATCCAGCTGGAACACGCCGAGGCCATCGTCGCCGGGGCCGAGGCCGCCGGGGTGCCGGTGGTGCTGCAACTCAGCCAGAACGCGGTGCGCTACCACGGCGGCCTGGCGCCGATCGGCGCGGCGACGCTCGCGGTGGCCCGGGCCGCCGCTGTGCCGGTGGCCGTCCACCTGGACCACGCGACCGAGCGGCCGCTGGTGGCGGAGGCGCTCGCGCTGGGGTTCGGCTCGGTGATGTTCGACGCCTCGGCGCTGCCGTACGAGGAGAACGTGCGCACCACCGCCGAGGTGGCCCGGCAGTGCCAGGCGGCGGGCGTCTGGGTGGAGGCCGAACTCGGCGAGGTCGGCGGCAAGGACGGGGTGCACGCCCCCGGTGCCCGGACGGACCCGGCGCAGGCCGCCGAGTTCGTGGCCCGCACCGGCGTCGACGCGCTGGCCGTGGCCGTCGGCACCTCGCACGCCATGCTCACCCGCACCGCGGCGCTGGACCTCGACCTGATCGCCGCGCTGCGGGCCGCCGTCCCGGTGCCGCTGGTGCTGCACGGCTCCTCCGGGGTCGCGGAGCCCGTCCTCGCGGCGGCGGTCGCCCACGGGATGACGAAGGTCAACATCGCCACCCACCTCAACAAGGCCTTCACCGAGGCGGTCCGCGGCCGGCTCGCCGCCGAACCCGCACTGGTCGACACCCGGACGTACCTGGGGGACGGGAGGGCGGCGGTGGCCCGCGAGGTCACCCGGCTGCTCGGCGTGCTGACCGCGCCCCGGGCGGCGGACCGGGCCGCCGTCTCGCCCTGACCGGCCGTCCCGCCGTGAACCGGCGCCCGCCGCCGGGGTGCGCGGTTCGCTGCACTGTCGGCTGCGCGGTTGGCTGCGCGCGGGTGCGCGGAGCTGTCCGCGGGTGCAGTCACCGACCGTCGACCCGGGCTGAACTACACTCCGTCCATGCTCAAAGCTGATCGCGCCGCCAGGATCGTCTCGCACATCGCCGAGGCGGGGAGCGCGGACGTGCGCACGCTCTCCGACCTGCTCGGGGTGTCCGACGCGACCGTGCGCCGGGACTTGCAGGAACTGCAGGACCAGGGGCTGCTCCAGCGCACCCGCGGCGGTGCGGTGACCGGGGCGGTCAACCTGGAGATCCCGCTGCGGCACCGGAGCGACCAGCAGGCGGAGGAGAAGCGCCGGATCGCCCGGGCCGCCGCCGAACTGGTGCCGGACGGCGCCGTGGTCGGCCTGACCGGCGGCACCACCACCACCGAGCTGGCCCGGGTGCTCGCCGAGCGCGGCAACCTCACCGTGGTCACCAACGCGGTGAACATCGCCGCCGAGCTGATCGTCCGCCCCGAGGTCCGCCTGGTCGTGATCGGCGGCCTGGCCCGCTCGGCCAGCTACGAGCTGGTCGGCCCGGCCGCCGAGCGGATGCTCGACCAGTACCACCTGGACCTCGCCTTCATCGGCGTGGACGGGCTGACCGTCCAGCAGGGCTGCACCACCCACGACGAGATGGAGGCCCAGACCGACCGGGCGTTCCTGCGCAGCAGCGCGCACACCGTCGTGCTCGCCGACCGGACCAAGGTCGGCCGGGTCACCTTCGCCTCGATCTGCCCGCTCACCGACGTCCACGACCTGGTGACGGACGCGGGGCTGCCGGACGCCCAGGAGCAGGCGATCGCCGAGAGCGGCGTCCGGGTGCGGCGGGCCTGACGAGCGGGGCCTGACGAGCCGGGCCTGACGAGCGGGCCTGCGGCGTCAGGCCACGCCCTGGGCGTCCCGGGACGGCGCTGGGACGCGGGAGGGGACGGCGAAGCGTGGCGGACGGGCGCGCGCCGCTCCTAGCGTGACTGCCGTCCGGTCCGCCGAGGTGCGGACGTGCGGACCCCCGCCGAGTCCGAGGCCACCCCTGCCCCCGTGCCGTCAGCAGGCCCGGGGGCAGGGGTCCTTCCGTCCCCGCCCGCTCCCCGAAGGACCAGGTCGCCCCGTATGAACGCCGTTGACCCGAACTCCGCCGCCGTAGACCCGACCCCCGCCCCCGTCGGCCCCGGCCGCCGCACCTTCCTGGCCGGCGCCTTCGCCGTCGGCACCGGCGCCCTGCTGGGCTCCGCCCTGACCACCGGGGCGGCCGCCGCCGCCACCGGCCCGGTGATCGCCGACACCGGCGCCTGGGGCGCCCGCCCGGCGAGCAGCCCGCTCACCTTCGTCCCGGGCGCGCCGGACAAGGTGATCGTCCACCACACCGCCACGCCCAACGTGACGGACTACTCCCAGGCCGCCGCCTTCTCGCTGGCCCGCTCGATGCAGACCTACCAGATGGACAGCGAGCACTGGATCGACACCGGCCAGCACTTCACCGTCAGCCGCGGCGCCTACGTCATGGAGGGCCGCCACAGCAGCCTGGCCACCCTGCGCGGCGGCGGCCAGCACGTCGAGGGCGCCCACTGCACCGCGCAGAACACGGTGGCCATCGGCATCGAGAACGAGGGCACGTACAGCACCGTCGACCCGCGCAGCCAGCAGTACGCCGCGCTGATCGACCTGATCACCTACATCTGCCAGCAGTACGGGCTGCGCGCCTACCAGGTCTACGGGCACCGCGACTTCAACACCACCGAGTGCCCCGGCGACCGGCTCTACGCGCTGATCCCGCAGATCCGCCGGGACGTCGCCGCGCGGATCGGCGGGGACCCGACCGGCCCGGTCTGGCCGGTGCTCGCCAGCGGCGCCTCGGGCGAGAAGGTGCGGACGCTGCAGTACCTGCTGGTGCAGCGCGGCCAGTCGCTGACCGTGGACGGCTCGTACGGGCCCGCGACCCAGGCCGCCGTCACGGCCTTCCAGAACACCACCCACGCCTCGGCCGACGGCGTCGCGGGCAACCAGACCTGGAGCCAGGCCGTGGCGCCGCTGGCCCGCGGCGCCTCGGGCAGCGCGGTGCAGGCCGTGCAGAGCCAGCTGGTCGCGCACGGCATCCAGGTGAGCGTGGACGGCGCGTTCGGCCCGGGCACCCAGACCGGGGTGACGTCCTTCCAGTCCTCCGCCGGGCTGCCGGCCGACGGCCTGGTGGACGCCCGGACCTGGAGCCGGCTGCTGGCCTGAGCCGGCCTCCCGAGCGCCCGCCGGGGCCGTCCCACGCCCGTCCCACGCCCGTCCCACGCGTCTCCGGGGCCCGTCCCACCGCCCCCGCCCACCGTCCCCGAGCGCACCCGGGACGTCCCTGGTGCCGCCGACTCCTGGAGGGACGGGCGGCCGCCCCCCGAGAGTGGGCGGCACTGCTTGATCGACCGACAGGCACCCGACGGAATGGGATCGACCGTGAAGAAAACCTCGGCCCTGCGCGCACTCGCCGCAGGCGTGCTCGCCGCCGCCGTGCTGGCCCTGCTGCCCGCACAGGCGGCCCAGGCCACCGACAGCACCACGTGGGTCCAGCGCAACCTGGTGGGTATCGGCTACCTCGCGAGCGGCGGCGTCGACGGCAACTACGGCCCGCAGACCACCGCGGCCGTCCGCAGCTTCCAGCACGACAACGGCCTCGACGAGGACGGCGTCTACGGCGGCCGCACCGAACTCGCCCTGCACAACAAGGTCGCCGAGGTCCAGCGGGTGGCCGGCTCGGGCGCCGACGGCGCCTACGGCGACGGCACCACCGGCGCCGTCAGCACCTGGCAGCACTCCCACAACCTGAGCAACGACGGCATCGCCGGCCCGGCCACCATGAACGCGATGGGCGTCGCCCGCACGGTGCAGATCACCGCGCAGTGGAAGTTCCCCGCCCACGGCTGGAGCGTCAGCGGCCAGTTCGGCTGCCTGGACCAGATCTACAACCACGAGAGCGGCTGGAAGGTCTACGCGACCAACCCCTCCTCCGGCGCCTACGGCATCCCGCAGTCGCTGCCCGGCGACAAGATGGCCAGCGCGGGCTCGGACTGGCGGACCAACCCGGCCACCCAGCTCCAGTGGGGCCTGGACTACATCCAGAGCCGCTACGGCTCCCCGTGCAACGCCTGGAGCTTCTGGCAGTCCCACAACTGGTACTGACCGGTCGGCCGGTCCCGACCGGCCACCCGCACCGCCCTGTACGACGTCCTCCCCTGTCGACTCCTCGAAGGAGCACGTGGTGAACAGCTCTTCCCTCGACCGTCGCGCCCTGCTGCGCTACGGCACCGGCGCGGTGGCCGCGGCCGGGTTCGCCGTGGTCGCCAACGTCGGCCTCGCGCGTCCGGCCGCCGCCTACGGCTGGTCCGGCAACCTCGGCCAGGGTTCCTCCGGTTCCGCCGTGTCCGAGCTCCAGATCCGGGTCGCGGGCTGGGCGGCGGACTCCGCCTCGCAGACCTGCGTCGCCGTGGACGGTTCCTTCGGCCCCGGCACCGCGGCCGCGGTGCGCCGGTTCCAGGCCGCCTACGGGCTCAGCGCGGACGGCGTGGCCGGCCCGCAGACCTTCGGCGTGCTGAACGCGCTGGAGAAGTCGGACGGTTCCACCGCCCACTTCAACTGGTCCGAGTTCACCAGCCACGACGGCTCGGGCTTCGGCGGCGGCAACGTCGGCGCCGACGAGGTGAAGGAGAACGTCCGCCGCACCATGTACAAGCTGGAGGCGCTGCGGAAGAAGGCGGGCGACCGCGCGATCACCATCAACTCCGGCTTCCGCAGCACCGCGTACAACGCCTCCGTGGGCGGGGCGGGCAACTCCATGCACACCTACGGGGTGGCGGCCGACACCGCGGTCTCCGGCCTGTCCACGCTGGACGTCTACCGGATCGCCGAGACCTGCGGCTTCTCGGGCCTGGAGACCCACACCGTCTCCTGGCAGCACGTGGACAGCCGGATCGAGCACTCCAACTACGGCTCGGGCTTCTGGTGGTGGCAGGACGGCGTCGCGTAACGGCGGACGCCACGGCCCTGTCCGGGCCACAACGGCGGCGGCACCGCGCCCTCCCCAAGGGCGCGGTGCCGCTCTGTCGTGTGCCGGTGGTGCCGGGTGGTTCCGGTGCCTCCGGCGGTTCGTCGAGGTTCCTGTGCTGCCCACAGGGACCAGGGTGGTCGGGTGCGGTCGGTCAGGCCTCGCGCCGCAGGGAGCGCCGTCCGGCGGCCGCCAGGACCCCGCCCGCGCCGACCGCGAGGGAGACCAGGGCCAACCGCCGCAGCAGGGTGGCCTGCCGCACGTGCGGGCACTCCGGGTGGTCCTCCCCGCCCGGGGCGTCGGCCGACGGTCCGTCGGCCGGCCCGGACGGGGAGGAGGCGCCGCCGGGCGCGGGGGCACCCGGCGCGGCCGACGCGAGGCGTCGGCTCTCCGCGAGGTGCCAGAGCTCCAGCAGGAGCTCGGCATCGCCCCCGCAGACGACCGCGATGCTCTGCACCGCGCCGCGCGGGGGGAACTGCTTCCCGTTCACCCAGCGCTCCCACGAGGACTTCGCGTAGTGGGTGCGTTCGCTGAGCCGGGCGTAGGTGAGGCCCGACCGGTTCTTCAAGGACTGCAGCTCGCCGGCGAGCCGGTCGGCGGGTGAGGCGGCTGCTACCGCTGCTGCGGGTGCCGCGAGTGCGGTGAGTGACGCGAGTGACTCAGGTGATGGTGATGTGATCTCGGACGCGTGGTGGCGGCCCATGAGGTTTCCCCGAACTTCCTCTGAGATGACCGTTGTGGTGCATGGATCCGAACTGCACCGGGCGCCCCCCGTCCGTGCTGTCTGCGGCGAAGTCTTTATCCGGACCAGAACCGGTGTTGACTCCTGGGCTACCCGGCGCGGCCAACTCTGCGCGATCGGGCACCGATCTTCGACCGTCTCCGGGGCTTCTGAGACGCTGCGCGTCGTCCCCAGGGTCCTGAGCTGCGGGTTGGGACGCGGATCAGGAAACCCTTGAGACGATTCGCCGGGGTGCGACCGAAACCGGATGGGAGCGCGGGGCGGGAGAGATTAAGCTGATCATCCGGAAGAAGATCAGTTCGAGCCTGCCGTCGACCTGCCAGAGGTGCCCCACACGTGAGTCAGTCCTGGAAACCGCTCCCTGACGACCTTTCGGAACCTGCGCGACGCCTGGTCGAGGAACTGCGCGCCGTCAAGGACGCGCACCGGATCTCGCTCGCCGAGCTCGGCCGGCTGACCTACCTCAGCAAGGCGTCCTGGGAACGCTGGCTGAACGGCAAGCGTCTGATCACCTCTCAGGCCCTGGCCGGCCTGATCACCGCGTTGGACTGCGACGCCGTGCTGCTCACCTCCCTGCTGCGACAGGCCGAGGCCGCGCGCGACGCGGAGGCGACGCCCGGCGCCCCGGCCGCCGTGACTCCGGCCGCCGTGACCCCGGCCGAGGTGGCCCCGACCGCCGCCGCTGAGCCCGCCGTCGTGCCCGTACCCGTACCCGTCCCACTGCCTGTCCCGGTGCCCGTCCCACTGCCCGTCCCGGTGTCCCTCCCCGTCGCCCGCGTCGCCCTCTGGCGGCGGCCGCAGGCCCTGGTCGCGGTCGCCGCCGTCGCCGTGCTCCTGCTGGTCGCGGGCCTCTACCTGCACGGCCTGAACGGTGGTGGCGCCGCCGCGGCCTCCCCCGGGCACGTGCCCGCGCTGGTCGAGCCGACCGCCCCGATCGCCCCGCCCGCGGTGAGCACGGGGGCCCTGCCGCCCCAGCTCTGCGAGTCCGTCGGCTGCGCCGGCAAGGACCCGCAGGCCATGGGCTGCGAGGCCGACGACCAGACCGTGCTGACCGGCACCATCGGCAAGGTCGTGCTGTACCTCCACTACAGTGCGCGCTGCCGGGCCGCCTGGGCCGGGATCACCGACGGCTCCCCGGGGGACAGCGCCACCATCTCCACCGGCACCGGGGGGCACGAGACCGCCCTGATCCACTGGGGCTACGACAACTACTCGAAGATGGTGGACGCCGACGCGCCCAACACCGTCCTGCGGGTGTGCGGCCACCAGAAGGACGGCTACGACTGCACCCTGCCCCTGTCCGGCGCCGCCGCCCGCGCGCAGGCCCTGGCCACCACCTCTACCCCCACCCCCACCCTCGCGCCGACGGTGACGCCCTCCTCCTGACGCTCCTTCCGGAGGACGGGCCGGGGCCCCGGACACCGGAACGGACACCGGTTCTCAGACGAAGTTCTTGTCGACGAGCATCTGCAGCACGTTCACGTGGAGGTCCGGGAAGTCCATCGGGACGATGCCGAACCGGGCGCGCTGCCGGGTGCGCGCGCTCAGGTACGGGTAAACCGCCCGGTCCATCACGGCCTGCGAGCTGTTCCGGGGCCAGTAGCCGCCCGCGTAACTGAGGAAGTTCACGAACATCTTCGGATATCCCGGACTGGCGAAGGCCCTGTCGAACTGGGCGACGACGTACCGGCCCTTGTCGCCCAGCGGGTCGGTGCCGCCGGTCTGCCAGACGTCCTGGGTGTCGAACCAGGCGTTCTGGCCGCTGGACCAGTCGATCAGGCCCCAGGGGTTGGCGAAGTCGGCGAGCAGCACCACCTTGCCGCGGGCCGCGCCGAGGGTGGGCCAGCCGTAGAGGTGGAACAGGCCGCGGTAGCCCAGCGCGTCCAGGTAGTGGTCGACCCGCCGCTGGAACTCCGCGTCGTCGAGGGCCTGGCCGCCGGCGCGCTCGTTGCGCAGGCGCATCAGGAGCGTCTCGCCCGGGTGCGCCGCCAGGAAGGCGCGGCACTGGTCGAGCACGTCCTGGAGCCGGATGTGCTGGTAGGCGTCGGAGTGGTAGATCCCGAGTTCGTCGGGCGCCCCCTTGAGGCCGTTGCAGCGGATGTCGAGGAAGCGGACGCCCTCCTGCAACTGCTGGGGGATGCCCCAGTTCTGGGTGTGCGACCACTCGGTGCCGTACCAGGGGTTCTGGCAGCAGGAGTCGTGGGTGCCCGGGACGGTGAGGTCGAGCAGGGAGAGGTTCCCGTCCAGCCGGCCCATCCAGCTGTCCGTCGGCACCCCGCCCGGGGTGGTCGGGCCGCCCGCGGCCAGGGCGGCGGGCGCCCCGAGCAGAGCGCCGACGGCGGCCGCACCGCCCGCCCCCGCGCCCCACCTGAGAAGTTCACGACGTGCGATGCCCATGGCCCGGCTCCCTCCGCCCCGCGCGCGGGTGCGACGACAAGTCCTGACGATCGGTCCGTCCTGACACTCGTCCAACGCCGCCGCGGCGTCAACGGGTTCAGCGCGGGTCGGGCAGCCGGCCGTCCGGGGCGACCACCAGCCACCAGGCGGGCAGCTCGATCCGTTCGCCCGCGGGGGTGAACTCGGTCAGGGACAGCGGAAGTTCGCCGGTGGCGAGGACGGCGAGGCCGGCCGAGCGGAGCAGCCCGTCGAAGGCCGCGTCGGCCACCTCGGCGGGGGCGAGCCCGTGGGCGAAGACCGGGCGCAGCTTCGGGGGCGGCCCGGCCGGGGACTGGGCGAGCCCCTTGAGCACCTCCTTGGCGGACTCGGCCAGTTCGACCAGGAAGGCCCGGCCGCGCGAGCCGAGCAGGGTGGCGACGGCCTCGGCGACCGGCCGGCGGTCGGCCGGCTCGCTCTGGTGGATCACCCCGCGCACGTACACGTTGGCGTCGCCCAGGCGCTCGTGCAGGGCCCGGACGGCGGCCGGGTCGGTGGCGTCCAGCTGGGCGAACTCGGCGCGGCCGGTGCGGTCCTGACGCCGGGCGAGCTCGACGGCGGTGCCGGACAGGTCGACGCCGACGGCCCGGGGGAAGTGCTCGGCGAGGAAGCGGGTCTGGCGGCCGTTGCCGCAGCCCAGGTCGACCACCGGCAGGTCGGGGTCGTGCAGGTGGGGCCGGAACAGGGCGAGGTGGCGCTCCGCGGTGAGGGCCGGCTCGGCGTCCCAGATCACCGCGCCGGGCTCCTCGGGCGCCTCGCCCCAGAAGCCCTCCCAGGCGTCCCGGTACCGATTCGTCACGCTCATGGCGGGGGCCTCCGGAGGTCGCGCACGGCGTCGTCACGCACCGTGTCGGGACCGTGTCTACCGGTGCCCGATCCGGAAGGGCAAAATCACCGGCGCGGCCCGCTGGGTACCGGCGCACGACGGCCGCCCCGCGCCCCCTCGGGGAGTGCCGGGGCGTGCGGGACGGCCGTCGGTGCCGGTGGCCTCAGCGGCCGGGGCGCCAGTCGGCCTCCAGTGCCGTGCTCCCGTCCGCGCGGGTGACGGTGTGCCAGTGGGCGTGCAGCCCGGCGGCGGGGCGGTCGGTCGAGCGCGGCGCGCCCATCGCGCCCAGGACGGGACTGTCCAGGGGGCTGGCGGCCAGCCGCTCCAGCACCTGGGAGAACGCGGCGCGCAGCCCCTGGCCCCGCCGGCGGACGTCGGGCACGACGGAATGGAACGCAGCGACCACGGACATGCGACTCACCTCCGGAAGGACCTGCGGAACGTGCAGGTACGTCCCCCAGCTTGCGCCGGTCCGCCCCCGTGCCCGCGCGGATTGACGCACTGCTGACGCGCCGCTGACGGGCCCCTGACGGCCGCGCCGTTCCGGGGTTCGTACCCGATGGGCGGCGGCCTGCCGGGCCGGGCCCCGGCCGGGCCTTCGCGCGGGCGACGGAATTGACCTGACCGGTATTCCGGCGGTGGCCGGAGAAATCCCGGAAGGCGCGCTCGGGGGAGAAATTGTCAGGCGCTCGCCAGAAGCATGGGATCCGGGGTCGGTGAAGGGCTTCGGAAGGGCAAAGCGGCTGGTCAAGGACCTGACGCAGGGCCTTCGTCAAATGTCCTCCCAGTGAGCGGCATTGATGCGGAGCCGGTTCCTTCGAGGGCTTCGCCAGTAATTCCCCAGCCCTTGGCAAACCTTGTTCCCAGGCTGCTGCGCGGGGCCCTTCCGGACCGGCATCATCGGCTGACATGAGTCGATTCACCGCAATACCGCAGGGGGCTCCCGCGTGAGGGCCTTCCGCTTCCTCCCCGTCGTCGCCCTGGCCGTCGCCACCACGGTGATCGGGCTGGCCACCGTCGTCCCGGCCTCCGCCACCAGCTCGCGGGTGGACCTGAACGTCCTCGTGGTCACCGACGGCAACCCCTGGGTCGAGGGCATCCGGCAGCAGTTGGCCGCCGAGGGCGTGCCCACCACCGTCATCGACCTGACCAGCGCCGGCCGGGCCACGATCACCGCGGGCTTCCTCGCCGACACCCTGGCCGACGGCACCCCGCACGGGCACTTCGAGGGCGTGGTGCTGCCCAACGACGCGCCGACCCAGCTCTCCGCGGCCGAACTGAGCACGCTGACCGGGTACGAGCAGACCTACCAGGTCCGCCAGGTGGACGCCTACGTCTGGCCCGGCGCCAACACCGGCCTGGCCGCGCCGACCTGGTCCGGCTCGCTGGACGCCACCACCGCCACCGCGACCGCCGCCGCCCGCGGCGACGCCTTCCACTACCTGAACGGCCCGGTCGCCTTCGAGGGCACCGCCGGCGGCAGCGGATCGTACGGCTACCTGCCGACCCCGCTGCCCGACAACCCGGCCACCGGCTCGCACTTCGAGCCGTACCTGACCGAGACCGTCCCCGGCACCGGCACCCAGGGCACCCTCGCCGGGGTCTACACCTCCGGCGGCCGCCAGCAGTTGGTGCTCACCTTCGCCTACAACTCCTACCAGCAGCAGTTCCGGCTGCTCGCGCACGGCATCGTGGACTGGGTCACCAAGGGCGTGCACCTCGGCTACTGGCGCAACTACTTCTCCGCCCACATCGACGACCTCTTCAACGCCAACTCCCGGTGGAGCCAGAGCGGCGACTGCACCCCGGGCGAGGGCGACTGCGTCGGCAGCGTCCCGGCGACCACGCCGATCCGGATGACACCCGCGGACGTCAGCGCCACCGTCGCCTGGGAGCAGCAGAACGGCTACACCCTGGACTTCCTGTTCAACGGCGGCCCCAGCCAGGACTACGCGGACGCCAACGGCGGCACCGACCCGCTGACCACCGCCCTGCTGGCGAACAAGAACAGCTTCATGTGGCTCGACCACACCTACCAGCACCCGTTCCTGGGCTGCGTGCAGAACTTCACCGTGATCCCGTGGAAGTGCCGGACCGACGCCACCGGCGCGGTCCAGTACGTCGACCAGGCCACCGTCAACAGCCAGATCCAGCAGAACATCCAGTTCGGCCAGGCCAACGGGCTGCCGTTTCGGCCGGGCGAGCTGGTCGCCGGTGAGCACTCCGGCACCGTGATGCTGCCGCAGCAGCCCGCCGACAACCCGAACTTCCTCGCCGCGCTCAGCCAGAACAACATCCAGTGGCTCGGCGTGGACGCCTCCCGGGAGACCGGCCAACGGCAGATCGCCTCGGCGCTCGGCGTGCCCCGGCACCCGGTCAACGTGTTCTACAACGTCTCCACCGAGTCCGACGAGGTGAGCGAGTACAACTGGCTCTACGCCTCGAAGGCCAACGGCGGCAGCGGCAACTGCGAGGCCAACCCGGCCACCACGACCTGCATCACACCGCTGGACCTGAACCGCGGCTGGGCGGACTACGTGCTGCCGATGCAGACGAGGATCACCCTCGGGTACGTGCTGAGCAACGACCCGCGGCCGTTCTTCATGCACCAGTCGAACCTGACCGACGACCGGCTCGCCCTGCAGACGCTGACGGACATCCTGTCCACGTACCGCGGTTGGTACACGGCCGACACCCCGATGGTCAACCAGACCCTCACCGACGCCGGCACCACCCTCCAGCAGCAGACCGCCTGGCAGCAGACCCGCACCGCGGGTACCGTCAGCGGCTACGTCCAGGGCGGCGTGGTCACCGTCCAGGGCCCGGCGGGCACCGCCGTCCCGGTCACCGTGCCCACCGGCACCACCGTGAGCGGCGGCGCCGCCTTCGGCAGCGCCTACGCCGGCGAGCAGTCCGGGTACACCACGCTCGGCACCGCGCCGACCGCGCTCACCGTGACCAGCGCCCTCTTCGGGACCGCCACCGCCGGGGCGAGCCCCAGCGCCGGGCTCGCGCTCGCCTCCTACTCGATCGGCTCGCCGCACCAGGTGCGCCGCAACGGCACCGCCGTCACCGTCACCGACCCGTTCGGCACCCATGTGCTGCCCAGGCTCGCGGGCAAGCCCGACGAGGAACTGCACATCGGCAGCACCCACCACCACCCGTACCGGAGCCCGGTGGCGCCGCCGCAGAAGTGACGCCCCACCCGGTACCGGCGGCCGGCCGGGGCA
>NZ_JBHWIV010000052.1:0-58656 GCF_042731675.1 Kitasatospora sp. NPDC059827
GCCGAGCCGCGGCCGCCCGGCGCCGTCCGACCGCGCCGTCCTCACCCGGGACCGGCAGGTCCCACCACCTGTCGGTCCCGGGTCGCGCTACAGCGCGCGGCGCGCGGCGGCGATCCCGTCGGGATCCCAGCCGGGCCGGGGGACGGACTCCAGCAGCAGCGCCGTGTAGGCGTGCTGCGGGTCGTCGAGGACCTGGGCGGTCGGTCCGGCCTCGACGATCCTTCCGTTCCGCATCACCACGACCTCGTCGGTGACGCAGCGGACCACGCCGAGGTCGTGGGTGATGAAGAGGTAGCCGATGCCGGTCTCCTCGCGGATGTCGGCGAGCAGGTTGAGCACCTGCGCCTGGACGGACACGTCCAGGGCGGCGACCGCCTCGTCCAGTACCAGGACGGCCGGCCGCACGGCCAGCGCCCGGGCGATGGCGACGCGTTGGCGCTGGCCGCCGGAGAGTTGGCGGGGCAGCGCGTCGGCGGCCCTGGTGCCGAGCCCGACCTGGTCGAGGAGTTCCTTGATCCGGGCCTGGTGGTCGGTCTCCGGGAAGTGCAGCCGCAGGGTCTCCCGGAGCACGGCCTCGACGCTGGTGCGCGGGTCCAGCGAGAGGTACGGGTCCTGGAAGACCATCTGCACCTCGCGGGCGCGGGCCAGCCGCTCGGCCCTGCCCCGGGCGCGGCCGGTCCGCGGTCGGCCGTGGACGGTGACCCGCCCCTCGTCGGCCTGTTCGAGGCCGACGATGATCCGCGCGGTGGTGGTCTTGCCGGAGCCGGACTCGCCGACGATGCCGAGCGAGGCGCCGGCGTCGAGGGTGAAGGAGACGTCGTCCACCGCCCGGACGCTGCCGAAGGTCCGGTGCAGTCCGGTGACCTGGAGTACGGGCTCAGGCATCGGCGCGGCTCCCTTCGAGCGGGCCGTCCCCGACCGGGGTGTCCCCGAACGGACCGTCCCCGAGCGGGTGGTGACAGGCGACCGGGTGTTCCCCCGCCAGCTCGGGGGTCTGCTCCCGGCACACCTCGGTGGCGAAGGAGCACCGGGCGGCGAACGCGCAGCCGGTCAACTCCTGCCGCAGGTCCGGTGGTTGGCCGTCGATGGCGGCGAGCCGGCCGGCCGGGGCGTCCAGTCGGGGGGTGGAGGCGAGCAGGGCGGCCGTGTAGGGGTGGCGGGGCCGGGCGAAGAGTTCGGCGGCGGGGCCGGTCTCGGCGATCCGTCCGGCGTACATGACGTAGACCCGGTCGCTGATCGCGGCGGCGAGGCCGAGGTCGTGGGTGACGAACAGCAGCCCGGTGCCGAAGCGTTCGCGCAGCCGGCCGAGCAGGGCGACCACCTCGGCCTGGCTGGTGACGTCGAGCGCCGTGGTGGGCTCGTCGGCGAGCAGCAGGATCGGGTCGCCCATCAGGGCGGCGGCGATCATCACGCGCTGGAGCATGCCGCCGGACAGCTGCCCGGGGTAGCGGCTCAGCAGTTCCGGTCCGAGGCCGACGGCGTCGAGGAGTTCGACGGCCCGCCGGTCGGCGTCGGCGGCACTCATGGCACCGGTGAGGCGCACGCTCTCGGTGAGGAAGTCGCCGATCCGGCGCAGCGGGTTGATGGCGGCCCGGGGGTCCTGGAAGATCATCGCGGCCTGGCCGGTGCGCAGGGTGCGCAGCCGGGCGGGCGCCATGGTCAGGACGTCCTCGCCGTCGACCAGGACGGTGCCCTCCGGTGCGGCGCCGGACGGCAGCAGGCCGAGGGCGGTGCGGGAGGTGAGGGTCTTGCCGGAGCCGGACTCGCCGACCAGGGCGACGGTCTCGCCGGGGGCGACGGTGAGGTCGACGCCGTCGAGGACGGGCCGGGCGGTGCCGGGCAGTTGGAGCCGCAGGCCCTGGATGTCGAGGGCGTTCACAGGGTCCTTCCAGTGGTGCGGTGGTCGTTCATGCGGACCTCCGGGCGACGCGGTCGGCCCAGCGCTCGCCGACCACGTTGAAGGCGACGACGGTGAGCACGATCAGGGCGCAGGGCAGGATCGCGGAGAGCGGGTAGCCGTGCTGGATCGCGGTCTGGCCGTCGAAGACCATCCGGCCCCAGTCGGGGGTGAGGGCGGGGACGCCGAGGCCGAGGAAGGACAGGCCGGCGAGGTCCATCAGGGCGTAGCCGAAGTTGACGGCGGACTGGGCGAGGACGACCGGCGCGATGTTGGGCAGGACGTGCCGCAGGCAGATCTGCAGGGCGGAGTGGCCCTGGACCTGGTAGGCGGAGACGTACGGCCGGGTCCGTTCGGCCAGCACAAGGGAGCGGGTGAGCCGGGAGACGTAGGGCAGGTAGGCGATCGCCAGGGCGACGACGGGGGCGAGCAGGCCCTCGCCGTAGACCGAGACGATCAGGATGGCGAGCAGCATGCCGGGGAAGGCGAAGACCAGTTCGGTGCTGCGGGAGAGGACGGAGTCGAGCCAGCCGCCGCGCCAGCCGGCCGCGAGGCCGACGGCGATGCCGGCGACGGTGGAGAAGACGACCACGCCGAGCGGGCCGAGCAGCGAGGTGCGGGCGCCGATCAGCAGCCGGGAGAGGGTGTCGCGCCCGGCCGTGTCGACGCCGAGCAGGTGGTCGGGCGAGGGCCCGGCCAGGGCGTTGCCCAGGTCGACGGCGTTCGGGTCGTACGGCGACAGCAGGGAGGCGAGCAGGGCGGCGAGCACCACCAGTACAGCGAAGCCGAGGCAGGCCAGGTAGAGCGGGGCGCGGGCGGCCTTGATCCGGCCGAGGCCGGGCCGGCGGGTGAGGCCCGACCGTTCGATGAGACCGGCACTCATGCGTCGGACCTCCTGGAGCCGAGGGTGACCCGGGGGTCGACCAGTGGGTGGAGCAGGTCGACGACCAGGTTCACCGTCATGAACAGGGCGACGATGATCAGCGAGATGGCCTGGACGGTCGGGAAGTCCTTGGTGGTGGTGGACAGTTCGAGGAGCTGGCCGATGCCGCCGATGCTGAACGCGGACTCCACCAGGATGGTGCAGACCAGCAGGGTGGAGACGATCAGGCCGCCGGTGGTCAGCACGGTGCCCAGCGAGTTGCGGAACACGTGGCGGCGGATCACCTCGCGCTCGGGGACGCCGCGGCTGCGGGCCACGGTGACGTGCTCGCCCTCCAGGGCCTCCAGCATGGCGGCGCGGGTGACCCGGGCCAGCATGCCGATGAGGTAGAGCGCGAGGGCGAGCGCCGGCAGGGTGAGGTGCCAGAGCATGTCGCCGAGGCCGTCGCCGACGCCGCCGACCGGGAACCAGCCGAGCTTGACCGCGAAGAGGCCCTGGAGCAGCACGGCGGCGACGAAGGACGGCGTGCCGAGGGCGATCGTGGTGGTGACCAGGATGGTGGAGTCGGTGGTGCCGCCGCGCACCGCCCCGAGCCGGCCGAGGGCCAGGCCGATGACGACCACGATCACCAGGGCCATGCCGACCAGCAGCAGGGTGGCGGGGAGCCGGTCGGCGAGCAGCTTGGACACGTCGGTGCGGTAGGTGATGGAGCGGCCGAAGTCGCCCTGGAGCACCTGGCCGAGCCAGCGGAAGTACCGCACCAGGAAGGGGTCGTCGAGGTGGTACTGCTCGTTGATCGCCTGGAGGGCGGCCGGCGAGGCCGACCGTCCCGACAGGAGGAAGCTCGCGGGGCTGCCCGGCGCCAGGTACATGGCCCCGAAGACCACGAACGAGGCGCCGAGCAGGGTCACCGCCATCTCGACCAGCCGCCGGGCGGCGAATCGGAGGAAGCTCACCGTGCGGCCCCCACATCGGCGGCCCACGGGTAGTACATGTACGAGATGGTGGTCGGGGCGCCGGTGATCCGCTTGTTGAGGAAGACGGCGGTGGGCCACTCGGCGACCGGGATCCACAGCAGCTGCTGGGAGGCGGCCTGCTGGAGCTTGGCCTCGATCGCGCCGCGCTTGGCCGGGTCGTACTCGGCGGTGGCCTGGTCGATCAGGTCGTCGTAGGCCTTGTCGCTGTAGCCGGCGAAGTTCTGGTAGGCGCCGGTGCGGAAGTTGACGAGCAGGTCGAGCGGGTCGGTGATGGAGTCGTAGTACGTCTCCGGGAACATGTCGATGCCCTCGCGCGCCTTGGCGTCGGTGAACAGCGCGGTGAAGGCGTTCGGGGCGATCGTCCTGAGCTGGATGTCGAGGCCGATCTTCGTCCCGGCGGCCTGGACGGCGGTGGCGAGCAGGGAGACGTCCTGGCCGATGGTGCTGGTGGCCATGACGAGCGTCTTGCCGCTCGCGCCGGCCTCCTTGACCAGGGCCTTGGCCTTGTCGATGTCCTGGGTGGTGGGGGTGAGGCCGTCGAAGGCGCTCTTGCGGACGTCGTCGGGGGCGGAGGCCCAGGCGGCCTTGGTGGTGAGGGAGCCGGTGACGGTGCCGGAGCCGGCCAGGCCGGTCTTGACGAAGCCGGAGCGGTCCAGGGCCAGCGACAGCGCCTGGCGCACCCGGACGTCGCCGAGCGCGCCCTGCATGTTGGTGACGTTGACGTTGACGGTGCTCAGGCCCTCGCCGAAGTAGAGGGTGCCCGGGCCGCTCTTCTTGAGGCGGTCGTAGCTCTCGGTGGGGATGAGGTAGCCGCCGTCGACGTCGCCGGTCAGCATCGCGTTGGTGCGGGCCGAGGAGTCGGTGAGGAAGCTGAACACGACCTTCTTCGACTTGGCCTTGGTGCCCCAGTAGTCGTCGAAGCGCTGGAGTTCGAGCGACTGGCCCTTGGCCCAGGTGCCGAGCTTGAAGGGGCCGGTGCAGTCGAGGCTGCCGGTGGTGCCGTAGTCCTTGCCCGCGGCCTCGATGCCGGCCTTGGCGGCGACGACGCCGGCGGCGGTGGCCATGTACTGCGGGAACTGGGAGTCGGCCTGCTTGAGCTTGACGGTGACCTGGAGCGGGCCGGTCTTGGTGATGGAGTCGACGTTCTGGAAGGTCTGGGCCCAGGCCGCCGCGTTGTTGGGGTCGGTCTGCCGGCCGAGGCTGTACACGACGTCGTCGGCGGTCATCACCGTGCCGTCGTGGAAGTGCACCCCCGAGCGCAGGTCGTAGACCCAGGTGGTCGGGTCCGGGTTGGTGGCCTTCTCGGCCAGGCCGGGCGCCAGGGTGAGCTGGGGGGTCCAGCGCATCAGGCTCTCGCAGACGTTGGAGAGGATCGTGTTCTGCGGGTAGTCGAAGGCCTGGATGTAGTCGAGGGTCGGCGGCTCGGCGTAGGTGGCCCAGGTGAAGGAGTCGATCTCGCCCTTGGCGGGCGGGGTGGAGGCGGAGAGCTGGAAGCCGGCCTGGCCGGAGTCCCCGCCGCGCGGGGGGCCGGAGCAGGCGGCGACCATGGTCGCGGCCGAGAGCAGGGCGGTGGCGAGGGCGAGCCGGCCGCGCTTGGTGGCGCGTCTCGCGGGTGCGAGCGTCATGAGGGTGGTCTTCCGATCGGTGCGGAACGGGAGGTGCGGAGCGGTACGGGGTGCGGGCCGTACCGGTCCGCGGGGGACGCGCCGGTGGGGCGGTCGCGTCCGTGGGCCGGATGGGGGCCGGCCCGGGCGGCCGGGGGTCAGGCCCGGGCGGCCGGGGGTCAGGCCCGGGCGGCCGGGGGTCAGGCCCGGGCGGCCGGGGGTCAGGCCCGGGCGGCCGGGATCTGCTGGGTGATGCAGTGGACGCCGCCGCCGCCGTAGGCGATCACCCGGGCGCGCACGCCGACCACCTTGCGGTCGGGGTAGGCCGCGGCGAGGACGGCGAGCGCGCCCGCGTCCTCGGGGTGGTCGGCGACCGGGACGACGACGCCGCCGTTGGCCAGGTAGAAGTTGAGGTAGCCGACCTCGACCCGGTTGCCGTCGACCTCGACGAAGGCGGCCTGCGGGACGTCGACGATCTCGAAGGGCCGGCCCTGGGCGTCGGTGGAGTGCTCCAGCACGGTGCGGTTGGCGCGCATCCGCACGTAGTCCGGGTGCTCGGGGTCGGCGGGCAGCTGCACGACGACCTTGCCGGGGGCGACGAAGGCGCAGACGCCGTCGACGTGGCCGTCGGTCTCGGTGTCCAGCGCACCGCCGTAGGGCAGCCAGATCACCTTGGTGACGCCGAGGCGGGCCTTGAGCTCGTCCTCGATCTCCTCCCGGCTCAGGTCCGGGTTGCGGTTGGGGTGGAGCAGGCACTGCTCGGTGGTGATCAGGGTGCCCTCGCCGTCGACGGTGATGGCGCCGCCTTCGAGGATCATCTCGGAGCGGACGGCGGGGACGCCCAGGTGGTCCAGCAGCAGGGCGCTGATCCGGTCGTCGGTGTCCCAGGGGTGGTGCTTGCGGCCCCAGGCGTTGAAGCGGAAGTCGACGCCGGCCCGCCGGCCCTCGCCGTCCAGCACGAAGATCGGCGCGCTGTCGCGGAACCAGGAGTCGTCCAGGGGGAGTTCGACCACGGTGGTGCCCTCGCCGCAGAGCTCGCGCGCCTCGTCGCCGTGGCCGGGCGGCGCCACCATGGTGACCGGCTCGAACTCGGCGATGGCGCGGGCGACCGTCGCGTACTCGCGCTTCACCTCGGCCAGGGTGTCGCCCCAGAGGTCCGGCCGTACGGGCCAGGCCATCAGGCAGCCCTCGTGCTCGGTCCACTCGGCGGGCATTCGGAACGTCACGGGTTTCCTCTTCCGTTCGGAACTGGTGCGGTGCTGTGGTGCGGGCTCGGCGTCGGGGCCCGGCGGGATCCGCCGGGCAGGCCCCGGGGCCGAGGCCTCGGCGGCCCGCCGCCGTGGGGTACCGGGCGGGCCGCCGAGGGGTTGGGGGGCCTAGACCGCCGGTACGGCGGGCTGGGACTGGGTGGCGCAGTGGATGCCGCCACCGCCGGAGGCGATGTTGTCGATGTTGATCTGGACGACGTCGCGGCCGGGGAACTCGGCCTGGAGGATGGTGTAGGCCAGGCCGTCGGCGTAGCCGTCGCCGAACTGGGGCACGAACACCGACCCGTTGGCGACGTAGAAGTTGGTGTAGCTGGACAGGAAGTCCTTGCCGCGGCCGCGGATCAGGGTGCGGTCCGGGCCGGGCAGTTCCACCACGGTCAGGGCGCGGCCCTGGGCGTCGGTCGCGCTCTGCAGGACCTGCTTGGCCTGCTGGTAGACGTCGATCCAGACCTGGTCGGTGCCGGGGCCGGGCTTGTCGAGGACGACGCGGCCCGCGGAGGTGAAGCGGGCCAGGCAGTCGATGTGGTCGTCGGTGATGTCCTGGCCGGCCAGACCGGCCAGCCAGATCACCTTGTCCATGCCGAGACTGCTCTTCAAGGCCTGTTCGACCTGGTCCTGGGTCATGCCCGGGTTGCGGTTCGGGTTGACCAGCGAGCTGACGGTGGCCAGCAGGGTGCCCTGGCCGTCCGTCTCCAGGGCGCCGCCCTCGCCGGTGAAGGAGGCGCTGACGCGGCTGACGCCGTACTCGGCGAGCAGGCTCGCCGCGACCGCGGCGTCCTCGGCGAAGGGCTGGTAGTAGGGGGTACCGGTCTTGCCCCAGCCGTTGAAGTGGGTGTCGACCCCGGCGACGGTGCCGGGCGCAACCGTGAAGGTCGGGCCGAAGTCGCGGATCCACAGGTCGTCGTTGGGGATCTCGACGACGGTGATGCCGTAGGTGCTGCCGGGGCCGCACCAGTACCGGGCGCTCGCGGCCTGGGCGGGGCGCGCGACCAGGACGACCGGCTCGTAGCGGGAGATCTCGTAGGCGACCCGGGCGATGTCGTCGCGGACCGCCGAGAGCTTGCTGCCCCAGATCGAGGAGAGGGCGGGCCAGGCCATGAAGGTGCGGTCGTGCCGGTCGCTCTCGGCCGGCATCCGCAGCCGCGGGGTGGCGGTGGCCGATCCCGTGGCCGATTCCGTCGCCGTGGCCGTGGCCGCCTGGGCGTCGTCGGCCCGGGCGGCGGCCGGGAAGGCCGCGGTGAGGGCGGCCAGCGGCACGGCGGCCGCGCCGAAGCGGAGCAGGCTTCTTCTTGAGGGGGTGGGGGTGTTCAAGAAACGCTCCCTGCATGAGGTGGGAGGTGTGGGGGTTGCCCCGCATCCTTCACCGCACTGAAAATTCAGTCAAGCCCCTGGGGGACAGTTACCTTTCGGTCACCTTCGGAACACCCCGGCCAACCCCGGACCACCGGTCTACACCAGGGCAGTGCGGCGCGCTGACCAGGGAGCCGGTCTCGGGGAGCCCTCGGAAGGGAGTCCTGAAATTTTCGTCAGGATTGTGTAACGAGCCGGCCCGAATCCCGGTAGAGTGACCGCTCATGTCGGACCGTCGGACAGCGATACTCGAAGCCGCCACCCGCGTCATCGCCCGACGCGGCATCCGCGGACTGCGCATGGGCGAGCTCGCGGCCGAGGCCGGGGTGTCCACCGCGCTGATCTACTACCACTTCACCGACCGGGCCGGCACCCTGCGCCGGACGCTGGAGTTCATCAGCGACCGCGCCGACCACTACACCGCCGACCAGGAGCCCGCCACCCGGGCCGAGGACCCGCGCACCGACCTGGAACGGGTCCTGCTGCGCGAACTCCAGGACACCGCCGAGGTCCGCGAGAACAGCACCGCCTGGGGCGAACTGCGGGCCACCGCCGTCTTCGAACCCGACCTGCGCGAGGAACTCGCCCGCTCCACCCACACCTGGGTGCACGACGTGGCCGAACTCCTCGCCCGCGCCAACCCCACCGGCACCGCCCCCGCCCACGCGGCCGCCGCCGAACGGCTCACTGCCCTGACCGAGGGCCTCAGCGTGCGCTGGCTCAGCGGCTCACTGAGCCTCGACCACGCCCGCCGACTGCTCCGCGGCGCCGTCGACACGGAGCTGGCCCGGCGCTGAACCCCCGCGGGCGGCCGGGCCGACCGCGGCTTTTCAAGGTCGGGGACTAGCCCATCCGCTCGCGCAGCCGCGCGCTCGCCCGGTCCAGGTGGACGGCGAGCGCGCGGTCCGCCTGCTCGGTGTCACCGTCGGCGATCGCCGCGAGGATCGCGTCGTGCTCGTCGGCGATCTCGGCGATGCTGAGCAGCTTGTACGTCTGGACCTGGGCCATGCACAGCCGCATCTCGGCCATGATCGAGGCGTGGCTGCGGCTCAGCCGCGGGCTGTCGAGGGCGTCCACCAGCGAGCGGTGGAAGCGGACGTCCGGCTCCACCGAGGCGACCGCCGAGTCCTCCGCCTCCGCCAGTCGGCGGATCTGCGCCTGCGCCTCCACGGCGGCCGGCGGGACGAGCCTGCGCTGCGCCAGCTCCCGCATGACCTGGCGCTCGACGCAGGTCCGGACGTAGTAGAGGTCGGCGACGTCGTCCGCGTCGAACACCGGGACCCGGGCGCTCCGGTGCGCGTCGCGCCGCAGCAGCCCCTCCCCGGTGAGCCGCTCGATGGCGGCCTTGGCCGTCGGCCGCGCCACCTCGTACCGGCCCGCGATGTCCGTCTCCACCAGCACCGTGCCACCCGGGAGCCGCCCGTCGAGCAGTTGCTCGCGGAGTTCCGCGACCAGCGCGTCGATGAGGGACGTCGCCTGTGGGCGGGTGGCCATCATTCCTCCAGGGTGTCGATCGGCTCCGCTAAGTTACCATACGTGAACTCTTGACTGCCGTGCACACTTGTCTTACAACTTTGGGAACCCCACTCCCCCACCCCACGCTCCACGCGACAAGGTCGTCGCGTTCCAGGAGGTTCCATGTACCGCCAGGTCCTCGATCCACTGGCCGGCTCACTGCTGTGGTCCGCACTCTGCGCGGCGCTGCCGCTGCTCACCCTGTTCGTGCTGCTCGGCGTCTTCCGGGTGAAGGCACACCTCGCCGCGGTGGCCTCGCTGGTGCTCGCGATCGCCCTGGCGGTGTTCGTCTGGGGCATGCCGGCGGGCCAAGCCCTCTCCGGCGCGGCCGAGGGCGGCTTCTACGGGCTGTTCCCGATCCTCTGGATCCTGGTGAACGCCCTGTGGATCTACAAGATGACCGAGGTCACCGGCTGGTTCGCCGTCCTGCGGCGCTCCTTCGGCAGCATCTCGGCCGACCAGCGCGTCCAGGCCATCCTGATCGCCTTCTGCTTCGGTGCGCTGATCGAGGCGCTCGCCGGGTTCGGCACCCCGGTGGCCATCACCGTGGTGATGCTGATCGCGGTCGGCATCGCCCCGGTCAAGGCGGCGACCGTCGCACTGGTGGCCAACACCGCGCCGGTCGCCTTCGGCAGCCTCGGCGTCCCGCTGACCACCCTGGCGGGCGTCACCGGCCTGCCGCTGCACGACCTGGGCGCGATGGCCGGGCGCCAGACCCCGCTGATCGCCGCGTTCATCCCGCTCATCCTGGTCCTGCTGCTCGACGGACGGCGCGGCGTCCGGGAGACCTGGCCGGTCGCCGCGGTGGCCGGACTGGTCTTCGGGCTCGCCCAGTTCCTCTGCGCCAACTTCGGCAGCGTGGAGATCACCGACATCGTCGCGGGCATCGCCACCCTGGTCGCGGTGGTCGGCTTCCTGCGGGTCTGGCAGCCGAGGACCGTCCGACAGGCGCCGGCGGGCGCGGCGGACGGCACCCCGGAGGCCGCCGACGCCGACGCCGAGCCCGCTCCGCAGGGCGGCGCCCTGCTGGCCTTCGCCCCGTACCTGATCATCTGCGCGCTGTTCGCCCTCACCCAGGTCGGCCCGGTCAAGGACTGGCTGACCACCGAGGGGACGCTCCACTTCACCTGGCCCGGCCTGCACGTCGAGACCCCCACCGGACAGCCCGCCTCGGCCGTGACCTTCAAGCTGGAACACCTCAAGGGCGGCGGCACGGTGCTGTTCCTGGCCGGCCTGCTCACCATGGCGCTCTACCGGATCGGCCCGCGCACCGCGGCCAGGGCGTACGGGGCGACCCTGCACCGGCTGCGCTGGACGGTCGTCACCGTCACCGCCGTGCTCGCCCTCGCCTGGGTCATGAACCTCTCCGGCCAGACCGTCAGCCTGGGCACCGCACTCGCCCAGACCGGCACCGCCTTCGCCCTGTTCTCCCCGATCGTGGGCTGGCTCGGCGTCGCCGTCACCGGCTCCGACACCTCGGCCAACTCGCTGTTCGGCGTCCTCCAGGTGACCGCCGCGCACCAGACCGGGCTGAACCCGACGCTGCTCGCCGCCGCCAACTCCAGCGGCGGCGTGCTCGGGAAGATGCTCTCCCCGCAGAACCTGGCCGTCGCCGCGGCCGCGATCGGCCTGCCCGGCAGCGAGAGCACCATCTTCCGCCGGGTGCTCGGCTGGAGCCTCGGCCTGCTCGCCGCCTTCGCCCTGCTCGTCTACCTCCAGTCGACGCCGGTGCTGGGCTGGATGACCGTCTGACCGGTCGCCGCCCCACCGCGGCGGGACGGCCGGCCCCGTCCCGCCCCGTCGCCACCCCCAACGGAAGGACCCACCATGCGCGTTGTCTGCGCCCCCGACAAGCTGCGCGGCTCGCTGGACGCGACCCAGGCGGCCGCCGCCCTCGCCGCCGGGATCCGCGCGGCCGGCGGCACACCCGTGGAACACCCGCTCGCCGACGGCGGCGAGGGCTCGCGGCTCACCGTCCAGGCGGCCCTCGGCGGCACGGTCACCACCGTGGACAGCGTGGACGCGCTCGGGCGCCCGCTCCCGGTGCCGGTCGGGCACCTCGACGACGGGACGGCCCTGATCGAGGCGGCCGAGGCGATCGGCTGGGACGCCCTGGCCGGCACCGAGCCGGACGTGCTGCGCGCCTCCAGCGCGGGCCTGGCCGCCCCGGTGCTGGCGGCCGTCGCCCGGGGCGCCCGCCGGATCGTGGTCTTCCTCGGCGGCACCGCCACCATGGACGGCGGCACCGGACTGCTCGCCTCCCTCGGCGCCGAGGTCCTGGACGCGGACGGCGACCGACTGCGCGGCAGCGGGGCGGACCTCGCCCGGGTGCACCGCATCGACCTCGCCCCCGCCCGCCAACGGCTGGCCGGCGTCGAGCTGTTGGTCGCGGCCGACGTCACCAGCCCGCTGTTCGGGCCGGACGGCGCCGCCCGGGTCTTCGGCCCCCAGAAGGGCGCGCGGCCGGACACCGTCGGACTACTGGACGAGGGCCTGCGGGCGCTGTCGCCACTGCTGACCGGGGCCGGGCCCGCCGACGGCGCGGGCGCGGCCGGCGGCCTCGGCGCGGCCCTGCTGGCCCTGGGCGCCGACCTGGTGCCCGGGGCGGGCCTGATCCGGCAGTTGACCCGCTTCGAGGAACGGCTCGCCGGCGCGGACCTCTGCCTCACCGCGGAGGGCAAGGTGGACGCCGGGACCAGCGCGGGCAAGACCGTCCGCGGCGTCGTGGACGCCTGCACGGCGGCGGCGGTGCCCTGCGTCGTGCTCGGCGGCACGCTCAGCCCCGGCGCCGAGCTGCTGTACGACCACGGCGCCACCGCCGTGCTGCCGATCGGCCCGGGCCCGCGCGACCTCGACACCGCGCTGCGCCACGGCGCCGACGACCTCACCAGGACGGCCTACGCGGTGTGCCGCCTCGCCGCCGTCGGGGCCGCCGCGCGCCCGTAGCCCGGCTGGAGCCCCGCACCGGAGCGCCCCCGACCCGCCAGTGGCAGGTCGGGGGCGCTCCGGCGTCCGGGCACCGACCGTACTGTCGAGATGGGCATCGGATCCGGCCATCGACAACGAAATCCGAAGGGGTTCCGCAGCAACTCGACGGAATCACTTGACGACTGACGCCACCTCGGGCAAGATCCACGTCGAGTCGAGCGGCGCACGGCGGCGTGCCGCTCGCCCGTCGCGGCCCCTGCCGCACCCCCTGCCACGGCGAATCCGCGCGAGGAACTTCCGCGCCCGGCCGTGCGCCCCCCGTTTCCCGACGTCACGGGAACGGCCCTACAGCTGAGGACACCGAATGACAGCGGACTCTTCGTCGAAGACCGCGTACGACCATCTGTGGATGCACTTCACGCGGATGTCGTCGTACGCGAACGCGCCCGTACCGACCATCGTCCGCGGTGAGGGCACCTACATCTACGACAGCAACGGCAAGCGCTACCTGGACGGCCTGGCCGGCCTGTTCACCGTCCAAGCCGGCCACGGCCGCGCCGAGTTGGCCGAGGTCGCCGCCAAGCAGGCCAAGGAACTCGCGTTCTTCCCGGTGTGGAGCTACGCCCACCCCAAGGCGATCGAACTCGCCGAACGCCTGGCCCACCACGCCCCGGGCGACCTCAACAAGGTCTTCTTCTCCACCGGCGGCGGCGAAGCCGTCGAGACCGCCTGGAAACTCGCCAAGCAGTACTTCAAGCTCACCGGCAAACCCGGCAAGCACAAGGTCATCTCCCGCGCCATCGCCTACCACGGCACCCCCCAGGGCGCCCTGTCCATCACCGGCCTACCCGCCTACAAGACCCCCTTCGAACCACTGGTCCCCGGCACCCACAAGGCCCCCAACACCAACATCTACCGCGCCCCCGCCTTCCTCGAAGGCCCCGACGGCACCGTCGACCCCGAGGCCTTCGGCCGCTGGGCCGCCGACCAGATCGAAACCGCCATCCTCCAGGAAGGCGCCGACACCGTCGCCGCCGTCTTCGTCGAACCCGTCCAGAACGCCGGCGGCTGCTTCACCCCGCCCCCCGGCTACTTCCAACGCCTGCGCGCCATCTGCGACCGCCACGACGTCCTCCTCGTCTCCGACGAGGTCATCTGCGCCTTCGGCCGCCTCGGCACCATGTTCGGCGCCGACAAGTTCGGCTACATCCCCGACATGATCACCTGCGCCAAGGGCATGTCCTCCGGCTACGCCCCCATCGGCGCCACCATCATCTCCGACCGCATCGCCGAACCCTTCTACACCGGCGACGCCGTCTTCCCCCACGGCTACACCTTCGGCGGCCACCCCGTCTCCGCCGCCGTCGCCCTCGCCAACCTCGACATCTTCGAACGCGAAGGCCTCAACCAGCACGTCCTCGCCAACGAGGGCAACTTCCTCAAGACCCTCGACAAGCTCCGCGACCTGCCCATCGTCGGCGACGTCCGCGGCAACGGCTACTTCTACGGCGTCGAACTCGTCACCGACAAGGCCAACAAGACCACCTTCACCGACGAACAGTGCGAACGCGTCCTCTACGGCTACCTCTCCAAGGCCCTCTTCGACAACGGCCTCTACTGCCGCGCCGACGACCGCGGCGACCCGGTCGTCCAGTTCGCCCCGCCCCTGACCGCCGACCAGAACACCTTCGACGAGATCGAACAGATCATGCGCCACTGCCTCACCGAGGCCCACAACCGCATCTGACCGATCGACACCCATGAACACCGACAGCTCCCGGACGGCACGGGCCAGGGGCGGTCGGTAGGGGCCCGTCCGCGAGGGAACGGACCGGGCTCCGCCCGCCCCCTGGTGGTGGGTACGAAATCTCCACGATTTCGGACACCTACCACCAGGGGGTACATCTTGACTGACTTTTCAGTCCGGGAGAGGCTGAGGGCATCCCGCACCCGCCCGTCCCGGGCCCGCGCCGACAGCATCTCCCGCTCGGCCGCATCCGACTGCCCGGGGCGCTCCGACCTTGCGAGAGGCCCAGATGAACCACCCCGCGCTCTCCCGCCGCCGACTCCTGCGCTACGGCGCCGCGGCCGCACCCCTGGCGGCCTTCGGCCCGCTCCTGGCCGGCACCGCCCGAGCCGCCGACGGCTCCGGCACCGGCGCCGCCCCCGGCACCTCCGGCACCGCCCCCGCCCCCGGCGTCGCGCCGACGCTGCGGATGCCTGCCGAGACCGACCCGCACACCCGGACCTTCCTGGCCTGGCCCGAACCGACCTCCGCCTGGGGTGCCCAACTCCCCGCCGTCCAGGCGGACATCGCGAACCTCGCCAAGGAGGTCTCCCGCTTCGAGCCGGTCGTGATGGTGATCAACCCGGAGTCGGTGGCCGCTGCCACCCCGCTCTGCAACACCGCCTCGATCCCCTTCTCCCACGGCATCACCTTCCTCCCGGTCTCCAACGACGACCTGTGGATCCGGGACTTCGGCCCGACCTTCCTGGTCGGCCCGGGCGCCGTCGCCGGCCTGGACACCAACTTCAACGGCTGGGGCAAGACCGGCACCAAGTACGAGCAGGCCTTCGCCAACGACGCCAAGGTGGCCGCCGCGCTGCTCGCCCAGTACCGGATCGACCGCGTCCAGGCGCCCTTCACCGGCGAGGGCGGCTCACTGGAGACCGACGGGCAGGGCACCCTGCTCGCCACCGTCAGCTCACTGGTCAACCCCAACCGCAACCCGGGGCTGAGCCAGAGCGACGTCGAGCAGCGGCTCAAGTCCTCGCTCGGCGTGGAGAAGGTGATCTGGCTGGCCGGCCTGGCGGGCCAGGACATCACGGACAGCCACATCGACTGCGTGGCCCGGTTCAGCGCGCCCGGCCGGGTCATCCTCGACAAGCCCGGGCCGGGCTCCGCCCCGCTGTGGGTCGACGTCTACCAGCAGGCCAAGCAGGTGCTGCAGAGCGCCACCGATGCCAAGGGCCGTCCGCTGACGATCGTGGAGCTGCCCGGCCCCGACCACCACAGGATCGACGGGACCGGCTCGTCCTTCCTGGCCAGCTACACCAACCACTACACCGCCAACGGCGCCGTGCTGATGCCCCAGTTCGGGGACGCCGCGGCCGACGACGCGGCCCGCGCGATCCTGGCGGCGGAGTACCCCGGCCGCACCGTCGTCCCGGTGCGGATCAACGCCATCGCGGCGGGCGGCGGCGGCATCCACTGCGCGACCCAGTCCCAGCCCGTCGTGCCGCCGGCGGCCTGAGCCGCACCCCGGAGCCGCACCCCGGAGCCGCACCCCGGAGCCGCTCCCCAGGGGCGCCACCCGCCCGGATACGGCCGACCGGCTGACCGATCGGTCAGCCGGGGCGGCCGCCCGGCCCTACGCCCGGGTAGGGTGGCGACCCATGGCCAGTCGTAGAACGTCGATCCTGCAAGCAGCCGCACGCGTCATCGCCCGGCGCGGCGTGCGCGGGCTGCGGGTGGAGGAGCTCGCCGCCGAGGCGGGCGTGTCCACCGCGCTCATCTACTACCACTTCAAGGACCGCACCGGCATCCTGCGGAGCACCCTGGAGTTCATCAGCGACCGGGCCGAGGGCTACACCACCGACCGCCCCGCGGACGCCCCGCCGCCGACCGCGCGGGAGGAACTGGAGCAGACCCTGCTGCTGGAGCTCCAGGACAGCGTCGAGGTCCGGGAGAACAGCACCGCCTGGGGCGAGCTGCGGGCCAGCGCCGTCTTCGACGAGACCCTGCGCGAGGACCTCGCGCGCGCCACCCGCCTCTGGGTGCAGGAGACCGCCGGGCTGCTCGGCGTGATCCGGCCGACGGCCTCCGCGCTGGCGCTGGCCGGCGCCGCCGAGCGGCTCACCGCGCTGCTGGAGGGCCTCAGCACCCGCTGGCTCAGCGGCAGCCTGCCGGTCGCCCACGCGCGCGCCCTGATGACCGAGGCGATCGACACCGAGATCGCCCGGCTCGAAGCCTGAACCGCCTGAACCACCGGGGCCGGGGCCGGCGACCCGGGCGGACGGCGCGCTCCGTGACGGTGCCTGCGGTGAGAGTCACGGCCATTGCCCGAACTTGACTGACTTTTTAGTCAGTGCGACGCTGCAGGGGACAGCAGGCGCTGCCCGCCCCGTCCGTCGACCCCGTCCCGCTGTGCGCCCACGCGCCGTGACCAGGAGAGTGGAGACGGCTGCGGCCCCTCCCCCGACGGCGGACCGGCCCCCGGGGCCGCGGCGCGAACGGCACCTGCGCACCCCGCACGATCAGGAGACCACCGTGAGCTACTACCACGACGACCACTCCGGCGAGTCGGGCCCCTGGGTGCCTGCCGACGACGTCCCGCACGCGCGGACCTGGATGTCCTGGCCCTCCCGCCGGGGCGTGTGGGGGCTGCGCCTGGGCGGCGTCCAGGAGGACATCGCCCTGATCGCCCGCACCATCGCCCAGTTCGAGCCGGTGGTCATGTGCGCCCCGGACGACTACACCGCGGACAAGGCCCGCTCGTGGTGCGGCCCCTCCGTCGAGGTGATCACCGCGATCCCCACCGACGACCTGTGGATGCGCGACATCGCCCCCGTGTTCCGCCGGGACGGCCACGGCGGCCTGGAGGCCGTGGTCCTCAACTTCAACGGCTGGGGCAACAAGCAGGTCCACTACGACGACGCCCGGGCCGCCGAGCGGATCGCCGCCCACCGCGGCCTGCGCCACTCCTACGCGGACTTCGTCGGCGAGGGCGGGGCGGTCGAGACCGACGGCGACGGCACCGTGATGGCCACCGAGAGCAGCCTGGTCAACAAGAACCGCAACCGCGGCATGAGCCGGGACGAGATCGAGGACGCCGTCCTGGAGGCCTACGGCGCGGACAAGATGATCTGGCTGCCCGGCATCAAGGGCGAGGACATCACCGACGACCACGTCGACGTCACCTCCCGGTTCATCCGCCCCGGCGTGGTGATGGTCCAGCTGCCGCCGGCCGACCGCAACGACTCCTGGGCGCGCGACGCCCGCGAGCAGTTCGCCATCCTCTCCGCCGCGACCGACGCGCGCGGCCGCCGGCTCCAGGTCATCCCCGTGCACGGCCCGGACACCGTCCGCTCCCGCAGCTCCAAGTTCGTCGACTCCTACCTCAACTTCGTCCTCGTCAACGGCGGGGTCATCACCGCCCAGTTCGGCGACGCCTACAAGGACGCCGCCGCCCGGGACGCGCTCGCCGCGGCCTTCCCCGGCCGCCACGTCGTCCAGCTCGACGTCGACCGGCTGATGACCGGGGGCGGCGGCATCCACTGCTCGACCATGCAGGAGCCGCTGCCGTAGCCGGAGCGCGAGCCGCCCCCGTTCTCCTTCCCGGACCACCCTCGAACCCTGCCCGGAGAGCCCGTATGACCAACACCCGTATGACCAACACCCGTACGCCCGACGCCCGTACGCCCGACGCCCTGTCCCGCCGCGGCATGATCCGCTCCATCGCCGGCATCGGCGCCGGAGTCGGCGTCCTCACCCTCGGCCTGACCGCCTGCGACCCCAACGACCTCGGCGACCTCGACGGCGCCGTGCCGCCGTCCCAGCAGCCCGGCACCCCCGGCGCCCGCCGCTTCGGCGCCGAGTGGGAGAAGCACCAGCGCACCGTGATGTCCTGGCCCGCCTCCGAGACCGTCTGGGGCGAGCAGCTGCCGGACGTCCGCAAGGACATCGCCGGCCTCGCCCAGGCCATCGCCGCCCGCGAACCCGTCGTCCTGATGGCCCGCCCGGAGCAGAAGGAGGCCGCCCAGAAGGCCTGCGGCGCCGCCGTCGAGGTCGTGCCGGTGGCCGTCGACGACCTGTGGGCCCGCGACACCCTGCCGGTGTTCGTCGAGGAGGGCGGCAAGGTCAAGGGCGTCGACTTCAACTTCAACGGCTGGGGCAACAAGCAGCAGCACGCCAACGACTCCAAGATCGCCCGGACGGTGCTGACCAAGTTCGGCGTCGAGCGCGTCGAGACCCCGCTGGTCGCCGAGGGCGGCTCCTTCGAGACCGACGGCCAGGGCACCCTGATGGTCACCGAGAGCTCCGTCGTCAACGAGAACCGCAACCCGGGGATGAGCCGGGACCAGGTCGAGGCCGAGCTCAAGAAGGCGCTCGGCGTGACCAAGGTGATCTGGCTGGCCGGCGTCAAGGGCAAGGACATCACCGACGCCCACGTCGACTGCCTGGCCCGCTTTGTCGCCCCCGGCGTCGTCCTGCTCGACCAGTCCTTCCCCGGCGGCCCGGCGGACGTCTGGTCCCGCGCGGCTGAGCAGGCCCGCGGCGTGCTCAGGAACGCCACCGACGCGACCGGCAAGAAGCTCCAGGTGATCGAGCTCCAGCAGCCGGACCCGGACAAGATCACCGGGCGCGGCGACGCCTTCGTCTCCTCGTACATGAACTTCTACGTCGGCTCCAAGGGCGTCTACCTGCCCAAGTTCGGCGACGCCCGGGCCGACGAGCGCGCCCAGCAGGTCCTCAAGCAGTACTTCCCGGGCCGGGAGATCGTCCCCGTGAAGATCGACGCGATCGCGGCCGGCGGCGGCGGCATCCACTGCGCCACCCACGACATCCCGGCCGTCGGCTGACCGGGTACGGGCTGCCGCGCGGCGCCGCGCCCGGCGCGCGGGGAGGCCGCTTCGCCCGGCTCACGGCCGTCCTGCGGGGCCGGCCGGCCCGGCCGGCGGTCGGGGGCGAGGTGGCCGCGGGCGAGGCCGCCGGTGAACTCCCGTACGGCTGGGCGACGGTGACCACCGCCGTGGCCCGGGCCGTGGCCGGCGTACCGCCGCAGGCGCTGACCGTGCGGTCGGCGCAGCGGCTGCCGGCCGTGCCCGCCGTCCAGGAGCACCTGGACGCGGTGCTGGTCGCGATGGTGGAGTCCGCCCTGCGGCGCAGCCCGCCGGGGGCACGGGTACTGGTCCGCACCGAGCTGACCGCCGGCCGGCCCGGGACGCCCGACCGGATCCGGGTCCAGGTGGCCGACCGCGGGCCGGACCTGGCCGGCGAGGCGCGCCACCGGCTGCCCGCGGTCCCCTCCGGATCCCCCGGCACCCACCGCACGACGGCCGAACTGGCCTGTGCCGCCGCACGGTTGAGCGCGGCGGGCGGCGGCGCCCTGTCCGCCGGGGCCAATCCGGGCGGCGGGCTGCTGCTGACCCTCGCCCTCACCACCGCGGCCCGCCCGGGGTGGTGAGGCCCGGGGCCGCCGCTTCCACCGGACGACGGTGGGCCCCCGCCCGGATCGACCGGGCGGGGGCACTCCGTCGTCGCGTCGACCGCTGTCCCGGCCGGGGTGGCGGACCGGGCCTCAACGGCCTTACCGGGGTGACGGGTTCAGCCGGGATGGTGGGGCGGCCTTACCGGGGTGGTGGGTTCAGACGGCGGGCTGCTGCTGGGTGACGCAGTGGATGCCGCCGCCCCCCGCGCCGAGGTAGTCGATGTTGAGCTGCTCGACGGTCCGGCCGGGGAAGAGCCGCGCGAGCGCGGCCTTGGCGGCGGCGTCGGCCGAGGTGTCGCCGAACTGGGCGGAGATCACCGCGTTGTTGCAGAGGTAGTAGTTGGCGTAGGAGCCGACGAAGTTGGGGTCGGTCGAGCGGATCAGGTTGTAGTCGGGGCCCTGGATCCGGCTGACCGCGATCCTGACCCCCTGCGCGCTCGTCGCGCCCGAGAGGATCTGGTACTGCTGGCGCTCGTCGTTGGACCAGACGTCGGTGTCCCCGGACAGCGGCATCTGGACGGCGGCCGCACCGGCACCGAGGAAACGCGAGGTCGCGTCGACGTGGTCGTCGGTGATGTCCTGGCCCTGGATGCCGGGGAACCAGATCATCTTCGAGGCACCGTAGGCGGCGTACAGCGCGGACTCGATCTGGGTCTGGGACAGGCCGGGGTTGCGGTTGGAGTTGACGATGCTGCTGCTGGTCGCCATCAGGGTGCCGGCGCCGTCGGTCTCGACGGCGCCGCCCTCGGCGACGAGTCCGGCGGCCGTGAACGGGATCCCGAGGTAGGCGGCGACGCGCTGGGCCACCAGGGCGTCGTTGGCGTGCGTCTGCTTGTTGCCCCAGCCGTTGAAGTTGAGGCCCACCGTGTCCAGGCCGCCCGCGCCGTTGGTGCGGAAGACCGGACCGGTGTCGCGCATCCAGCAGTCGTCGACGGGGATGGTGCCGATGACGGTGACCCGCGAGCCGCACATCGACTGCGCCTTGGCGACGCTGGCGGGGTTGGCGCACACGGTGACCGGCTCGTACTTGGCGATGGTCTTGGCGATCAGGGCGATGTTGGCCTGGACGCCGCTGAGCTTGTTGCGCCAGATGCCGGTGCTGTCCGGCCAGGCCATCCAGGTCCGGGTGTGCGGGACGGTGTCGACCGGGACGGCGTAGCCGGTGGTGGCGGGCGCCCTGCCGCCGGGTGCCGTCCGGTCGGGTGCCGTGCGGCCGGGTGCCGTGCGGCCGGGTGCCGTGCCGCGGGCGGCGGCCTGCGGCGCGTTCAACCCGGTCAGCGCGGCGCCGGCGGCGGTCAGCCCGGCGGCTGCCAGGAACCCGCGCCGGCCGAGGCGCCCGAGGGGCGCCGGGTCGGGTCTGTGGTGATCGCGATCGTCCACTTCTACCTCCGTGTCAGTTCCGGCCGACGGCCGTGGAGTTGCCCAGAAGGTAGAACTGGCCAAGCGCTCGGTCAATATCTCGCGCAAGGATCGGGTGGGGATCCCTCCGAATCGTTTTCCGGCCCGCCCCTCCCGCGGCCGCCCCGCTCGTTACAGTGGCGGCCATGGCGACACGGGCGACAGGAACAGCGCGGGAGGCGTCCTCCGCGCCGGGCGGCACCGGCCGGGCACGGGCCTCCGCCAAGGGCGAGCAGACCCGGGCCCGGCTGATCGCGGCGGCCCGGACGCTGCTCGCGGGCGGCGACGCCGGACGGTTCACCACCCGCAACGTGGCCGCGCTGTCCGGGGTTTCGCACGGGATGTGCCACTACCACTTCGCCGACCGCACCGAACTGATCGTCGCGGTGGTCGCCGACATCCGGCCCGAATGGATCACCCCGCTGGAGGAGGCGGTGGACGGCCCGGGCGGCTACGCCGAGCGGGCGGAGCGGGTGCTCGCCCTGCTCACCCGGCCGGAGAGCCCCGACCTGGCCCGGCTGCACGCGGCGCTGCACTGGCTGGCGCTCAACGACGAGCGGGTCCGGGCCAGTCTGGAGGCGGAGTACGCACGCTGGCGGTCCTGCTTCGTGCGCCTGTTCCGGACGCTGGCGGACGAGCGCGGCGACGGCTCCGACCCCCGCCCGCTGGGCGAGGCCTTCGCCGCCGCCGTGGACGGGCTGGCCGCGATCGGCTCGCTGGACGGGACGGTGGACGCGGGGCGGGTGCTGCGCAGGCTGATGGCCGCACTGTCCGCGAGCGGGTGACCGGCCGAACCGCTGACCGGCTAACCAGCTGACCCGCTGACCGGCCCGGGCCCGTGGGGGCCGGGCGGGTGGGTGCGGTCAGGCGCCCTCGGCCTCGGCCTCCTTCTCGCGGCGCAGCCGGTGCTCGGTGCGGATGCCGCACCAGGCGGTGCAGGCCAGGCTCGCGGCGATGATCCCCTCCGCCCAGAAGAACGCCACGTAGTCCATCAGCGATCCGATCGGCGGCGCGCCGGGAGCCGCGTTGCGCATGCCGATCAGGGCGAACAGGCTGGCCGCCATCCAGCCCAGGGAGGGCCAGACCAGGCCCTCGCGCTTGCGGTAGAGCACCTCGGCGGCGCCGAGGACGGCCAGGGCGATGGCCCACATCGCCGCGATCATGAACCAGGAGAGGATGAAGGTGCTGCGGGAGCGGGTGATCCTGGTGTCCAGGGCCACCGCGCCGTTGCTCGCGGTGGTGGCCTGCGGGCGCAGCACGAAGAACGGGTCGGTGTCGGTGAGGACCACGCCGACCGGCACGGCCGCGCCCCCGCTGGTGGCGGCGAAGCCCACCTCCATGCGGTAGCGGTCGAAGGGGTAGTCGGTCTTGGTGCCGTCGTAGATCCCCACCTGGACGAGCTGGGAGGGCGCGGTCTCCCCCTCGGCGGCCTTGACGGTCACCTTGGGGGTGCCGGTGACGCTGATCTCGACCGGGCGGGCGAAGGTCTGGGAGCCCGGGCCGGCGGCGAAGCGGCCGTGCGGGACAGGCGTGACGTAGAGCGTCAGCTGCTGGGCCGTCGGGTCCACGTCCTGCGCGGTGACGTCGAGTTCGATCCAGTCGGCGGCCGAGGGGACGGCCAGCTCACGGGTCTGCTCGCGGGTGTTGCGTTCGTTCAGGTAGAGGCCGATGCCGCTGCCGCAGAGGGCGACGACCATCGCCAGGAGGACGGCGAAGCGCCAGCTGCGGCGGCGGGGGGCTCGGGGCGGCGTGGCGGGGGGTGCGCCGGTCTCGTCGATGGTGGCCTGCACGGTGGTCCTTCCTGGAGCGCGCGCCGGAGGCGGGGCAGGATCGCTGCCGTCCGGGCTGCCGCGCGCCGGTGTCTCGTCCGGGGCTTTCCGCTGGGTTGCCCCGCATCCTCCATTGAACTGAAAATTCAGTCAAATGCCCGAATCGCTCCCGTTGCCCCGACCGCTCTACCAGCCCTTCACCGGCCCTACGCCGGGCCCGCTGCACCGTCCCCTGAGGGAACCTCTAAACTTCGCGGCGATGCCATCCGTGCCCCACCCCTCCTTGTCCGCCGAGAGAGGCCGCCCCATGTCCGCTGACCGATCCCCCTTCGCCCTCCAGCCGGTCTTCCAGGCGCTGACCGCGGACGACCCGCGCGAGGTCGGCGGCCACCGGCTGTACGCGCGGCTCGGCGCCGGCGGCATGGGCCGGGTCTACCTCGCGTACACCCCGGGCGGCCGCCCGGTGGCGCTCAAGGTGGTGCGCCCCGAGCTGGCCGGGGACCCGGACTTCCGGGCCCGGTTCGCCCAGGAGGTGGCCAGCGCCCGCCTCATCCACGGCCTGTTCACCGCCCAGCTGGTCGACGCCGGACCGGACGCCGCCACCCCGTGGCTGGCCACCACCTACGTGCCCGGCCCCTCGCTCCAGCAGGTGGTGCAGCGGTTCGGCCCGCTCCCCGAGCGCACCGTCCTGCTGCTGATGGCCGGGATCGCCGAGGCGCTCCAGGCCATCCACGCCAGCGGGGTGGTCCACCGCGACCTCAAGCCGGGCAACGTGCTGATCGCCGCCGACGGCCCCCGGGTGATCGACTTCGGCATCGCCCGGGCGGCCGACGCCGTCGCCCTGACCGGCACCGGACTGCAGATCGGCTCCCCCGCCTACATGGCCCCCGAGCAGGCCATGGGGCAGTCCGCGACCGCGGCCACCGACGTCTGGGCGCTCGGCGCCCTCGCCGTCCACGTCGCGGCCGGCGCCCCGCCGTTCGGCGACGGCCCGCACCCGGCCACGCTCTACCGGACCGTCCACGAGGAACCCGACCTCGACCGGGTGCCGGAGGGCCTGCGCGACCTGCTCCGGCGCTGCCTGGCCAAGCGCCCCGAGGACCGGCCGACCACCGCCGAGGTGATCGCCGCCGCGGCCGGCCACCCCGCGGTGGGCGGGCAGCTGCGATTCGGCGAGGACTGGCTGCCGCAGCCGCTGACCAGCCAGATCACCCGGCACACCGAACTGCCGCAGACGCCCGCCGAAGCTGCCGGGACCGGCGGGACCGGCCTGAACGCGGCCCCGACGATGCTGGCTCCCGCAGCGATCCCGGCGCCGACGCCGACGCCGACCGTGCTCGCCACCGCCGCGCCCGCCGTACCGACCGCGTCTGCCGCTTCGGCCGCGCCCAGGTCGACCGCGCGGCCGAAGCGGATGCGCGGGCGCACCGCGCTGGTCGCCGTGGTCGCCCTGGCCGTCGGCGCCGCGGCGACGGTGTTCGTGCTCGACGACTCGGACCCGGTGGAGGCGGCGACGGCCGAGACCCCGGTGGCCGGCTCCCCCGCGCCCGGCGCGTCGACGGCGCCCACCGGCCCGTCGGGCCCCGCCCGCACGCCCTCCGCCACCACCGCGCCGAGCCGCTCGACGCCACCCGCGCCCGCCGCCGACTTCACCGCCGACTACCGGGCGGTGGAGCTCACCTCGGCGGATCCGAACTACGAGTTCGACCTGGCCTCGGGCACGGTGGTGCCGGTCGAGACCGTGAACTGGTACGTGGGGCGCACCGACAGCGAGTTCCTCATCCCGGAGACCGCCGACTCCTACATCGGCCGGGACTCCGGCCTCGGCCCGGCCGAGTGCCTCCAGGGGCTCGGCAGCCGTCCGACCGCCCGGGTGCCGTTCAGCGCCGTCGGACCGCGCGGCGCCTTCTGCGTCCGGTCCGCGGACGGCAAGGAGCTGGCGATCGTCCGGGTGCTGTCGACGGCGGGCGCGGACGGGGCGGTCAAGGTCTCGCTGGACCACTACCGCCGCAACGGCTGACACCCCCGGGAACGGCCGAGAGCCCGTCACCGCCCACGGCACGGGTGGGAGCGACGGGCCCTCGGCGCTGACCGGCGGCCCGGGTCAGACCGGGCGCCGGACCGGTTCGGACGCCCCGGGGGCGGGGGTTCCGGGCGCAGGAGCCCCCGGAACGGCAGTCGCGGCCGCAGGCGCCGCAGCAGTCCCTGCCGCAGGAGTCGCGGGCACGGCGGCCCCGGACGCGGCGGCGGGCTGGTCCTCCTCCCGCATGGCCGCCGTCTCCGCCTTGAGGATGCGCATCGACTTCCCCAGTCCGCGCGCCATGTCGGGCAGCTTCTTGGAACCGAAGAGCAGCACCACGACCGCCAGCACCACCAGCAGGTGCCAGGGCTCCAGTCCATTGCGCAGCATCGTCGCCTCACCCGGCCTTTCGTCGTCGGGACCGGGGCCGCGTGCGGCGGCCCGGGTCGTCTCGGGATGGTTTGGGTGCTTTCACCGTAGAGCTTGACTGATTTTTCAGTCAATGCGAGAGTGCAGTTCCGGCGATGCCCGGGCCGCCGTGCCCGCCGCCGATCGGCGCAGCGCGCAGCACTCCCCGGAGGCCCCGCCCGCCGCGCCGGACCGGATCCACCCTCGGCCCACCGGAGTCCACCGTGTCCCAGTCCTCCCTCGCGCGCCGCACGGTGCTGCGTTCCCTCGCCGGCGCCGGCCTGATCGCAGTCGGCGCGACCGCCTGTGCCTCCGGCGGCGACGACGCGGCCGAGCCCGCGTCCCCGTCCTCCGCCCCCGCCGGGCAGCCGTCCGCGAGCGCCACCGCCGCACCGTCCGCGACGGCGGCCCCCTCCCCCACCGGCGGACGCCGGCTCGGCGGCGAGTGGGAGAAGCACGAGCGGACCTTCATGGCCTGGCCCGCCTCCGAGAACGTCTGGGGCGAGCAGCTCGGCAGCGTCCGCAAGGACATCGCCTCGGTGGCCCGCGCCATCGGCAGCCGCGAACCGGTGGTCCTGCTGGTGCGCCCCGGCCAGGAGGACTCCGCCCGCAATGCCTGCGGCAAGGACGTCGAGCTGCTGTCCGTCCCGGTGGACGACCTGTGGGCCCGCGACACCGTGCCGGTGTTCGTCGAGGAGGGCGGAAAGGTCAAGGGCGTCGACTTCAACTTCAGCGGCTGGGGCGGCAAGCAGCAGCACGACAACGACGCCCGGATCGCCCGCGCCGTCCTGGACAAGTACGGGATCGAGCGGGTTGCGACCCAACTGGTCGCCGAGGGCGGGTCCTTCGAGACCGACGGCCAGGGCACCCTGATGGTCACCGAGAGCTCGATCGTCAACGCCAACCGCAACCCGGGCCGCGACCGCGACCAGATCGAGGCCGAGCTCAAGCAGGCCCTCGGCATCACCAAGGTGATCTGGCTGGCCGGCGTCAAGGGCAAGGACATCACCGACGCCCACGTCGACTGCCTGGCCCGCTTCGCCGCCCCCGGCGTGGTCTTCCTGGACCGGGCCTTCCCCGGCATGCCCGCGGACGTCTGGTCCCGCTCCGCCGACCAGGCCCGGGCCGTACTGGCGGACGCCACCGACGCGACCGGCAAGAAGCTCAAGGTGATCGAGATCAGCCAGCCGGACCCGGACCGGATCACCGGTCGGGGCGACGCCTTCGTCTCCTCGTACATGAACTTCTACATCGGCAACAAGGGCGTCTACCTGCCGCTGTTCGGCGACGCCAAGGCCGACGGGCACGCCCAGGAGGTCTTCAAGGACCAGTTCCCGGACCGCGAGATCGTCCCCGTGCAGATCGACACCATCGCCTCCGGCGGCGGCGGCATCCACTGCTCGACCCACGACCAGCCCGCCGCCTGACCCCCACCCCCGGTACCGACGGCCGGCACCGCCACCCGGCACCGCCGCCCCGCACCGAGGGAGAAGGGACCCCTTGTGCAGCTGACCCCCACCGAACGCGACCGGCTGCTGATCTTCACCGCCGCCGAACTCGCCCGTGCCCGCCGCGCCCGCGGCCTGCGGCTGAACGTCCCCGAGGCCACCGCGCTGATCTCGGACACCGTCTGCGAGGCCGCCCGCGACGGCCTGCGGCTGGCGGAGGCCGTCGCCCGCGGGCGCTCGGTGCTCTCCCCGGCCGACGTCCTGCCCGGCGTCCCCGACCTGGTCACCGAGATCCAGGTCGAGGCGGTGTTCCAGGACGGCACCCGGCTCGCCGTGATCGCCGACCCGTTCGGCGGGGGCGGCCTGGGCGAGGCCGCCCCCGGCGCGGTGCTCCCCGGCCGCGGCGCCGAGCCGGTGCCCGCGCCGGTCCGCACGCTGACCGTCCGCAACACCGCGGACGTCCCAGTCTCGGTCACCTCGCACTTCCACTTCTTCGAGGCCAACCCGCGGCTGGCCTTCGACCGCGCCGCCGCGTACGGCATGCACCTGGCCGTCCCGGCCGGCTCCTCCGTTCGCTTCGACCCGGGCTCGGACGTCGAGGTCGGGCTGGTGCCGATCGGCGGCGAGCGGGTCGCGATCGGCTTCGCCGGGCTGGTGGACGGTCCGCTGGACTCGCCCCGGGTCCGGCGGGAGGCGCTGCGCCGGGCGGCCGAACAGGGCTACCTCGGCGCGAGCAGGGCGAGCGCTGCGGGCAGTGCGAACGGCGCGGGCAGCGCCAATGGTGACGACGAGGCGGAGGAGAGCCAGCGGTGAGCAGCAGCAGCGGCAGCGCGTCGATCGAGGCGGCCGAGTACGCCGCCGTGCACGGCCCGCGGGCCGGCGACCGGGTCCGGCTCGGCGACAGCGGGCTGGTCGTCCGGGTCGAGTCCGACTCCCAGCGGCCGGGCGACGAGTTCCTCACCGGCTTCGGCAAGACCGCCCGCGACGGCCTCCACCTCAAGGCCGCCGCCGTCCGCGACACCTGCGACCTGGTCATCAGCAACGTGCTGGTGATCGACGCGATCCAGGGCATCCGGAAGACCTCGATCGGCATCCGGGAGGGCCGGATCGCCTCGATCGGGCGGGCCGGCAACCCGGACACCCTGGACGGCGTCGACGTGGTCGTCGGCACCGGGACGGCGATCGTCTCCGGCGAGGGCCTGATCCTGACCGCCGGGGCCATCGACACCCACGTCCACCTGATGTCCCCGCGAATCATGGAGGCCTCGCTGGCCTCCGGCGTCACCACCATCATCGGCCAGGAGTTCGGCCCGGCCTGGGGCGTCGGCGTCAACTCGCCCTGGGCGCTGCGCCACGCCTTCAACGCCTTCGACGCCTGGCCCGTCAACATCGGCTTCCTGGGCCGCGGTTCGTCCTCCCACCCGGCGCCGCTGGTGGAGGCGCTGGCCGAGGGCGGCGCCTGCGGCTTCAAGGTGCACGAGGACATGGGCGCGCACACCCGCGCACTGGACACCGCGCTGTCCGTGGCGGAGGTCCACGACGTCCAAGTGGCCCTGCACACCGACGGGTTGAACGAGTGCCTGTCGGTCGAGGACACCCTGCGGGTGCTGGAGGGCCGGACCGTCCACGCCTTCCACATCGAGGGCTGCGGCGGCGGGCACGTCCCCAACGTGCTCAAGATGGCCGGCGTGCCGAACGTCATCGGCTCCTCCACCAACCCCACCCTCCCGTACGGGCGGGACGCGATCGCCGAGCACTACGGCATGATCGTCTCCGTCCACGGCCTCAAGACCGACCTGCCCGGCGACGCCGCCATGGCCCGCGACCGCATCCGCGGCGGGACGATGGGCGCCGAGGACGTACTGCACGACCTCGGGGCGATCGGCATCACCTCCTCCGACGCCCAGGGCATGGGCCGCGCGGGCGAGACGGTGCGCCGCACCTTCGCCATGGCCGGCAAGATGAAGGCCGAACGCGGACCGATGGAGGGCGACGGCCCGTCCGACGACAACGAGCGGGTGCTGCGCTACATCGCCAAGCTCACCGTCAACCCGGCCATCGCGCACGGGCTCTCGCACGAGGTCGGCTCGGTCGAGGTCGGCAAGCTCGCCGACCTGGTGCTGTGGAACCCGGCCTCCTTCGGTGCCAAGCCGTACCTGGTGCTCAAGGCCGGCTTCCCCGCGTACGGCGTCACCGGCGACCCCAACGCCGCCACCGAGAGCTGCCAACCCCTCGTCCTGGGGCCGCTGTTCGGCGCCCACGGCGCCACCCCGGCGGACCTCTCGGTGGCCTTCACCAGCCGCGCCGCCGCCGAGGCGGGCACCGGCGACCGGCCGTACGACCGGATGACCACCCGGCGCCGACGGGTCGCCGTCCGGCACACCCGCGGCATCGGGCCGGCCGACCTGGTCCGCAACAGCCGACTCGGGCAGATCATGGTCGACGGACAGCGGGGCCTGGTCACCCTCGACGGGACCCCGCTGCACTCCGACCCCGCCGAGGAGGTCTCGCTGAACCGCCTCTACTTCCTCTGACCCCGCCGCGGCGGCGGGCACCCCTTCACGTCCGCTTGAAGAACTCCACCTCGGCCAGCGCGACGGTGCGGCCCGGGCCGGTGCCCGCCGCCTCGCGGACGGTCAGCTTCACCTGGACGACGTCGCTGATGCCGGTCGCCACCGTCTGCGGGCCCGGCTGGTCGTTGAGCGTGACCTGCTTGCGGTGCACCTCGCCGTCCGAGGCGGTCACCTCCAGGGCGAGCACCAGCGGGCGGGCCTGCTGCCGGAACTGCTCCGGGTCCGCGGAGGCGCCGGTGTGGACGATCAGGTCCACCAGCCGGAACGGGGTGCGGAAGGTGAAGTCGACGGAGTCGCCGATCGCGGGCGCGCCCCAGTAGGTGTTGGAGAGGCCGTCGTCGGCCGCGCTCGCGGGGTGCCCCTCGACCGCGGCCGACGCCGTGGTCAGCGAGGGCGAGATCGGCGCGGTGCTGCCCAGCTTGTCCAGCACGTCCTGGTAGGCGTTCTTGCCGAGCGGGTAGAGCAGGACCCCCGCGACCACCAGCGCGAGCAGCACGATCAGCGCGATGGTGCGGCGCAGCGCGTTGCCCGAACCGCCGATCCGCACCCGGCGCCGGAACGGCCACCGGGTGCGCCACCAGGGCAGCTCCGGGGCGGCCGCGGTGACGGTCAGCGGGGCCGCGCAGCGGCGGCAGAACCGGCGCTCGGGCAGGTTGGGGGTGCCGCAGCGCGGGCAGGGCGGGCCGTCCTGGGCCTCCTCGACGGCGGAGGCCCGGACGACGGGACGCGGCGCGACGGGCTTGGCGGGCTGCACGGCGACCGGGTCGGTCGGCTCGGTCGGCGGTGCGGCGGGCGGTCGCGGCTTCGGGTCCGGCTCAGGGACCGGGGCCGGGGCCGGGGCGGGCTCTGGAACGGGACCGGGCCTCGGCTCCGCTGCGGGAGCCGGTACGGGCCGCGCCCGGGTGGAGGTCGAGCGCGAGGTCTCGACGGACGGCGGGGACGGCGGCTCCTCGGCGGGCCGCTTCTCGACGGGCCGTTCCTCGACGGCCGCGGCGGGTTCCGGGACCGCGACTTCCGGGACCGCGACAGGCTCCGGGGCGACGGGCGGTTGGGTGCGCCGACTCCGGCTGGTGACCCGCCGGGAGACGTTCCGCCAGGTCCGCGAGGTGTCGGGGGCGGCCGGCTCGGGCGCAGCAGGCCCGGGCACGGCAGGCTCGGCCTTGGGCTCAGGCTCGGGCGCAGCGGGCTCGGGCTCGGACCCCGTCGAGGCCGGTACGGGCGCGGGCCCGGCCACCGGAGCGGGCCCGGCCCCCGCGGCGGGCGCGCGTCGCGACCACCCCAGGTAGGCGCCGCAGTTGCCGCAGAAGTCGTCGCCCTCCGCGTTGGCCGTACCGCATTCGGGACACACCGGCATCCGTCAGCCCTCCGCTCGCCCGGGTGGACCGGGCAGGATCTCGACCCGGCAGGTCAGGTGGACCGGGCAGCCGGCCCGGACGACGGCCAGCACCTGGTCCTCGTCCAGCCCCGCGCCGCCCAGCGGCCAGACCCGGACCAGCACCCCGCCGCCCGGTGCGGGCGGCAGGGCGCGGTCGGGGTCGGGGTCGGTGGACCAGGCGGCGCCGCCGCCGTCCGTGATCTCGGCCCCGGCGCCCAGCACCAGCCGCAGCCGCTCGGTGAGCCCGCGCCGGGTGCCGCGCCAGCGGTGCAGTTCCACGGCGCGCCCGATCACCGCCCGGCGCACCTCCTCCGGCCAGGCCGGGTCGACCTCGACCGCGACCCAGGAGGCCAGCCAGTCGAGGAAGTCGGCGGGCGCGAGCTCGGGCCGGAAGTAGGCGGGCAGGTTGTCCAGGGTGGCGAAGACCGGGGCGAGGACGGTGTCCAGGCCGGCCGTGAAGCGCTGGGCGAAGTCGTCGTCGGCGAAGAGCGCGGGCAGCAGTTCGCCGATCGGGTGCGGGCTGGGCAGCCCGGGGACGGCGGCTCTGGTCATGGGGTGCCGTCCTCGGTGACGGCGGTGACCACGACCTGGTGCTGGTGCGAGAAGACCAGGGCGTCCGGTGGGACGTCGACCCGCTCGGCGGGCGCGCCCCGGCGTCCGGTGATCGGGTCGGCCGGGAAGAGCCGCAGCTCCTCGACACCCGCGACGGCGGCCACCCGCTGGAGCACCGCGAACACCTCGCCGTACTGCACCGCCCGGCCGAACGGCCAGCCGGTGCCGGCGGCGCCGCCGCGCAGCGGGTTGAGGTGGCGGTAGAGCGCGTCCAGCACCGCCTCGCGGACCCGGTCGGGGTCGGCGGCGCGGGTGGTGAGCCGGGCGACCACGGTGACGCCCTGGTAGGCGGGCGGCTGGACGAGGACCCGGGTGCCGATCAGCCGCCGCTCGTCCAGCGCGGCCGCCACCTCGGCCAGCACCTGTTCGTCCGGGATGAGCTGCTCGAAACGCAGCCGCTCGCCCTCGTCGGCGACGGCGTCCGGCACCACCAGCACCCGTACGGCCCCGGCCTCCCCGCCGGTGGCGGGCACGCAGCTGACCCGGGCGGCGGAGGGCGCGGCCTGCCGGGCGATCAGCTCGAAGTCCCCGGCGGTGACGGCGCGTTCCTGCAGCCGCAGCTGGTGCGGGGCGCGCGCCTTGGCGTTCTCGACCGTCTCGCCGTCGACCCCGCCCCGGGCGGCCTCCCGGTTGTCCACCCGGGCCACGTACGGGACGGAGCTGCGCAGCACCGTGACGGTGTTGCGGGCGACGTTGCCCGCGATCCCGCCGCCGGTGCGGTACTGCGGGACGCGCAGCCGGGCGCCCTTGGGCGGCACCGCGCCGAAGGCGCGCAGGCTGCCGTCGGGCTCCCGGACGGCGGGCGGGAACAGGAACTCGCCGTTGGTGGCGTCCAGCACCACGTGCCGGTCGGTCGGCGCGGAGTCGCCGAAGTGCTCGACGACGGTCCAGCGCTGCCAGCCGTCGCCGGCCGAGACCTCGACCGCCGGTGCTCCGCCGTCCAGCAGTACCGGCGGCCGGGCGAGCCGGAAGCGCTGGCCCGCGACGCCCTCCGAGGTGCCCAGCGGCGCGTCGGTGACGGTCCGGGCGTGCGCGGCGGTGGCGGTGCCGCCGACGGTGAACACCTCGGCCCGGCGCACGGTCGGGGACTCGGAGTAGAACGGCTGGCCGGGCCGGGGCTCGGTCACCCGGCAGCGCAGCCAGCCGGCCCGCCGCCCGGCCACCACCGAGGCGGTGTGCCCGGCGGGTACGAACACCACCACCTCGCCGGGCCGGTTGAGGCCGCCGGTGGTGTCGCTGCCGGTCTCGCAGGCGATCCAGCGGGCGCCGTCCCACACCTCCCAGACCAGCGGGGGCTGGCGCGGGTCGACGCCGACGCCCTCCACCCGGCTGTCCAGCCGCACGGCCAGGATGCAGCGCGGCACCACGGCGGGCAGGGCGAACAGCATGGCGTCCCCGGCCGCCGGGCGGGTCTGGAAGCACCGCACGTCCGCGCCGTCCGCCAGCCGGCCGGTGACGTCCGCCTGCTCGCCGGTGGCGGAGACGGTGACCAGCCGCTCCACCGCGCTGGGGACGACCGGGAGGTCCTCGGCGGTGGCGAAGACCACCGCCTCGTCGGTCTCGGTGCGCAGCGTGGACACCTCGGTGCCGGCCCGCAGCAGGACCGTCTCGGGCTGCGGGGCGGAGAGCCAGAAGTCGACCTCGGCGCGGGCCGCGGCGGGCGGGAAGAGCCGGATGCCCAGCAGGTCCAGGAAGGCGGTGTAGTTCTTCTCGGGCACCCGGTTCAGCCGGTAGAGCAGCTGGTCGACCAGGTAGGCGAAGGTCTCGATCAGGGTGACGCCCGGGTCGGAGACGTTGTGGTCGGTCCACTCCGGGGCGCGCTGCTGCACGTACCGCTTGGCCTCGTCGACGAGTTGCTGGAACCGGCGGTCGTCCAGGTTCGGGGAGGGCAGTGCCATCAGCGGGCACCTCCGTTCGCGGCGGCGGCCCGTTCCGGGTCCGGGATGTCCGCTTCCGGGGACTCCGGGATCGTGTAGAAGGGGAAGACCAGGTTGCGGCGGTCGTTGGTGGCCCGCACGGTGTAGTGGACGTCGATGTAGAGCGTGCCCTCGTCGACCCGGTCGAAGGCGATCACCACGTCGTCGACGGTGATCCGCGGCTCCCAGCGTTCCAGCGCGATCCGCACCTCGCGGGCGATCCGCCCGGCGGTGGTGCTGTCGCCCGGGGCGAAGACGTACTCGTGGATGCCGCAGCCGAACTCGGGGCGCATCGGCCGCTCGCCGGGGGCGGTGCCGAGGATCAGCCGGATCGCCTCGGCGAGCTCACGGTCCCGCTCCACCATGCCGATCCCGCCGGTGGCGTTCACCCGCAGCGGGAAGGCCCAGCCGCGGCCGATGAAGTCGTTGCTCATATGTCCCCGCCGATCAGCACGTTGAACGCCCCGGCGATGATCTGGGCACCGCAGGTCGTCTTGTCCCGCATCCGGGCCGCGGGCAGGCCGCCGATCAGCACCACTCCCCTGGTCACCCCGCCGAGGTCGGGCTCGACCAGGTTGGCGGGGCCCATCTCCACGTGCGGGACGCAGGCGTGCACGGTGCCCGCCACCGCGGCGGGGCGGCCGCCGATCAGCACCGTCGCCACCTTGAGGGCACCCGGCGGCGGGGTGGTGAGGACGCCGCCGTGGTCGGTCGGGTCCCCGGTCCGGGCTGCGGGGGGCATGTGCGGTCTCCATTTCCGAGGGCGCCCTGCCGGGCACTTTTCCTGCTGCGGTTCCTGCTGCGCTTCTTGCTGCGTCTCTTGATGATCCGTCAATTGATGCGCACGAAGGCCCCCTTGAGGACGGCCTCGGCCCCGCCGTCCACGGTGACGGCCGTCGTGCCGCGCACGTTCACCGAACCGCCGCGCACGTTCACCTCACCGGTGCCCGCGTCCAGGGTGATGCCGGAGGAGGTCAGGCGCACCGTGCTGCCCGCCCCGCCGACCCCGCCGTGCACGGTCAGCAGGATCTCCCCGCGCTGCTGGTCCAGCCGGACCTCCAGCTTCCCGTCGCCGCTGGCCAGCCGGACCCCGGAGCTGCCGCCAGGAACGTCCAGCAGTTCCAGCCGGTGGCCCGAACGGGACACCACGGAACGGCGGTTGACCTTGCCGGCGGTCGCGTCGACCAGCGGCACGTCGTGCGGCGAGGGCCGGTCCACGCCGTTGTAGAGCCCGCCCAGCACGTACGGGCTGTCCAGGTCCCCCTGTTCGAAGCCCACCAGCACCTCGTCGTTGACCTCCGGGCTGACCACGCCGCCGCCCCCGTGGCCGCCCCACTGCACGGTGCGCACCCAGTCGGAGACGTAACTGTCGTCCAGCCAGGGGAACTTCAACCGGACCCAGCCGCGCTGGTCGGCGCCCGGCTCCCGGACGTCGGTGACCACGGCGACGGCCAGGCCCGGCATCCGCGGGCCGCGCGGCGGCGCGTTGCCGCCGGTGGTCAGCCCGGCCAGCGAACGGTCCGGCGAGGTGCTGACCACCACCGTGGTGCGGTAGCCGCGGAACGGCTCCAGCAGGTGCCGCACCCCGGTGGCGGTGTAGCGGCCGGAGAAGGCCGCGCCGACGTTCCCCAGGGCGACGGCGGTGCCCGCCCGCAGGCGCGGGTTCCCCTCGGCCACCACCTCCAGTTCGCCGAAGCCCCCGGCCACCGAGGCGGCCAGCGAACGGGCGACGGCGGCGGTCTCGGCCTGGGTGCGGTACGGGGTGTCGGCGACGGTCAGCCGGGCCTTGCCGGGGAAGGCCGAGGCCACCACCGAGGGGCTCAGCCCCGGCAGCACGGTCGTCGAGGCCACCGACGGCTCGGTGGCGACCAGGGCGCTCTTGGTGGTGACGTTCCAGCCGCGCGCCTCGACCGTGTCGGCACCGGCCGCGCCGGTCAGCACCCCGCGCAGCTCCAGCAGGTTGCGCCCGTACTCCAGCACCAGCGGGTTCTGCGGCGCGGGCGTGCTCGGCGCCGGCGCCGAGGAGGCGGGCTGCGGCCGGACGAACTCCAGCTTGCCGTCGTCGTCCACCCGCACCTGCGCGCCGCTCTCCTGCGCCAGGAACTGCAGGAACTCCCAGTCCGGCACGTTCGCCTGGGACAGCTGCTGATGCACCACCGGGAAGGAGTCGACCTGCCCGCAGGCCAGGCCGGCGCCGGCGGCGACCTCGCGCACGATGTCGGCGGTGGTCATGTTCCGGAAGGCCTTCACCCGGCGCCCGCGCATCAGCCGGTGGGTCACCGCCGCCGCCCGCACCACCGTGTACGAGCCCGTGGTGTCCACCTCCAGCTCCAGCGCCGTCACCTCCCCGGTGAACAGCCGCGCCCGGGTGTTGCCCTGGACGGTCACCACGGAGACCCGCAGCTCGGTGCCGATGGTGATCCCGGTCGCGGAGAGGAAGGTGTGGTCGGCGTCCCGGAAACTCAGCACCGCCGTGTCCGGCAGGCCGACGCTCTCCTCGATGTCGCAGGACACCAGCTGCGCCGCCCACACCGGCGGCAGCGGCCCCGGCGCCTCGACGACGGGATCCGCGGCGAACGGCCGGCCGCCTCGGGCCTCGGGAGTGGTCATGCCGCACCGCCCCGGGTCAGCTCGTCGATGCCCGGCACGATCAGCTCCGCGCCCGGGACCAGCACCAGCGGGTCGTCGATGCCGTTCGCCTCCGCGATGGTCCGCCAGGCCGTCGCGTCCCCGTACGCCCGCCAGGCCAGCAGCGGCAGGCTGTCGCCCGCGATCACCCGGTGGGTGCTGCGGGCCTCCGGGGAGCCGGAGGTCGGGTTCTGCCCGGCCGGGTCCACGCTCGCCTCGTCGATGGAGAGCGAACAGACGGCGCGCAGCGGGTTGCCGTCCACGTCGAAGAGCGTGTACGTGACGGACAGGCCGGTCAGCACCCCGTTGAACGAGGTCGTCTTCAAGGTGCCCCAGTCCAGCCGGATCCACGGGCTGGCCGGGGTCTTGCGCGCCAGACTCGTCGGGGTCGGCACGCAGGCCGTCATCAGCTGCTCCACCGCCCGCTCCACCGAGTTGTCGTGGGTCGCGGTCGAGTCCAGGAACACGTCCAGGGAGAGCGAGCGCGGGCCGCTGCCGACGAACTCCGGCAGCGCCGACTGGCCCGCCATCCGGGACGGCGTGCGCCGCCACTCGGTGGACTTGCGCAGCACCAGGGTCGCCGGGTTGAACTGGAGCGGGAGCCGCGCGATCGCACCGCCGGGCTGGGCGCCGACGGTGGCCGGCGGCTCCATGATGGTCAGTTGCGCCCGGGTGACGCTCGCGGGGACCGCCGAGGACATCTGGCTGCTCCTTGGGTCTTGGAGAGGGGAAGGGGGGTGAGGGGTGGCCCTCAGGACGGCCGCAGGCCCGCGTGGGCGATCTCCAGGGACTCCATGGCCGGTTGCGAGCTCGACGGGTCGAAGGACGGCCCGTCCCACCGCACCGGGACGATCCCGAGCACCTGCCAGCCGACGATCCGGCTCAGGTCCGGCCGCAGCGCCACGATCTCGCCGTCCTTCGGCTCGACCTTCCGCACGATCTCGTTCAGCCACCGGGCGATCTTGGCGGTGTCCGCGGTGACCGCGCGGCTCAGCGTGATGTTCGTCCAGGTGATCCGGCCCGGCAGTTGCCAGGCGAACCCGTTGTTGCCGCCCTCCGCGTACTGCTCGATCTCGACCTGCGCGCCGAGCCCCGAACAGGTGGTGAACTCGCCCAGGTCGTTCCCGCCGATCGTCAGGCTGAAGAACACACTGCTCGCGAAGATGTTGTCGGTCATCGGCCCCGCCTCCTGCTGTGCTGCTGCTCACGGTCTACGTCGATCCGGTCCCCCGGCGGCCGTCCGGCGCCGGCCCGCGCGCTCAGCGGCGCAGGTCGTACGGCTTCCCGGCCCGCTCCCGGCCCCTGCGCAGCTCGGTGCGCAGCAGGCGGCCGACCGGCTCGACCAGGCGCCGGGCCAGTTCGTCCAGGTCACCGGGTGCGGCGTGGTCGGGCTTGTCAGGGCCCTCGGCCGCCGTGGCGCCCTTCCCCGCGCTGCCCGTCCCCGCGCCGCCTGGCGGCCGTTGCCCACCGGGCTGACCGGTGCTCGACGGGGCCGCCTGCACGGTGGTCGGCCGGCGCGCCGGGACGGCGGTCAACGGCACCCCCACCAGCCCCGCCTGCTCGGCCACCCGCTGCAACACCTGCGCCGTACCGGGCATGGAACGGTGGGCGGCGGGCGGCGGGGACTGGACGAACGAGGCGCCCCCGGATCCGACGGACTGCGCGGCACCGGGCGCTGCCCCGGGTGTCACGGACCGGGACACGACCGGCGACCGTACCGCGAGCGGCTGGGCCTGGGTCTGGGTCTGGGTCGGCGGCAACGGGCCGGGCGCGCCCGGCAGCCGCTGGAGCGAAGGGACCACCGGCAGCGCGGGCGCTGCGGGCGGTGCGGGTCGGACGGGCTGAGCAGGTCGGACGGGCTGTGCGGCGCCTACCGGCGCGGCCGCCCCTTGCGACGACAACCCGGCTGCCGCCGAAGGCCACTGGGCGCGCTGGACGACCGGCGAGGGCGCGCCGGACAGCGGCGAGGCGGCCCGTGGGAGCGCCTGGACACCCGGCGGTGCGAGGCGGACCACGGGCACCGGCGCCGACGCGGCCGACCGGCCGCCGGACCACCCGTCGGACCGGGCTCCGGACCGGGCTCCGGGCTGCGGACGGCCGGACAACGACCGGGCGGCAGCGAGGCGTTGGACAGCCGCAGGGCTGCGGCCGCCACCCCCCTGCGGCTGCTGCGCCACGGGCACCGCGCCGCGCGGCCGTCCGGACCGGACGGGTGAGGGGCCGTCGGCGGACGCCGCAGTCGGTGCGGCGTCGCCGGGCGCTGAACTCCGCTGCACGGAAGGGCGATCGACCACCGCCCGGCCACCCCGGTGTTCGGGTGAACGGCGGGAGCGCAGCCGCTGCACGGCCGTCGCCACCGCGTGCCCGACGCCCCCGCCGGACGGACGACCGGCGGCCACGACACCCTCTCGCGTCCGTACCACCGGCTGCCCGGCGTTGGCAGTCCGGCCGCCCCCGGGGCTCGTCCCGCGCCGGGGAGCGACAGCCCCCCGGCTCTCCCGCGGCGACGCAGCCGACATCGACCGTGCCGCGGCCATCGAATCCTGCTTCGGCTCCGGCCCCGAATCCGTGCGGCGCGCAAGGGCGTTGGGCCAGGCCACCGGAACCACCGGCGGGGCGGCGGGTACCGCAGCGGCCCCCGGCCGGGCACCGCCACCGCCCGCGAGGGGCACCGACGCCGCCGCCAGGGCGACCGCCATCGGACGCTCCCCGATCAACCCGCGCCTCCGGGCGGTGGATTGGACGGCCCGCTGCACACCCAGGCCACCCCCGGCCGGACGGGCCGGAACCACCGGGCCGCCGCCGACACGTCCGGCTGCACGCGGCTCCGCGACGGGGCCGGATCCAGCAGTCACGGAATTAGTTGACGCTGCGTCAATCGTGCTCAAAGACAATGGCGTTGAGGCTGGTGCACTGACCGCGCGCTGCACGGGTGCACCCCCACCGGTGGCGGGCGCACTCGGCCCACCGCCTCCCGGCAGGGCGACCGAGCCCCGCCGGACCCGCCGCCGCCCACCGGCCATGGGACCGGCACCGCCTGCGGATGCCGCCGTCGGCGGTATCGCGTCGAGGGGCGCGCCCAGACCCGAACGCGGCCGCGCCGGGGCCGGGGCTTGAGCCGGAGCCGGAGTCGGGGCCTGGGTCGAGGTCGGCGCCTGGGACCGGGCCGGGGTCGGGGCCTGGGCTCGGGGCGTGATCGGGGCCGGGTGCGAAGGCGCCCGGGACGCTCGTTCGGCCGTCGGCGAGGACGGCGCACGCTGGACGGATGCCCCGCCGACGGGCCCAGGGCCGAACCCGCGCGCTGCCCGTTCGCTGCTCCCGGCCTCCCCGCCACCCGTGGCCCCGGCCTCGGCGCGGACCACCGGCATGGCCGACGACCCCGAGGCAGGCTCAACAACCCGGGGGCCGGAGGCCGCCAGGGGCGCCGCACTCTCAGGCAGCGCGGTCAGGGGCGCGCCGAGCACCGGGCGGGCCGGTGCCGCACCGCGCGTCGCCGCAGCCCGCTGCACTGCCACGTGGGCGGCGCCACCCGGGCCCGACGGCGCTGTCCGGGCCGCCGACTCGGCGCGCTCGGGCACCCGCCCGGCACCGACCGACTCCTCCGCCGCAGCTACCGGCTGGAACTCTTCGACAGCAGGGCTCGACACCCCGCCGACGACGTCCGGCGTGGCCACGCTCGACCCCGGAACGGCCGCCACCGGCCGTACGGTCAGCAACCGGGGGCGCCGCGCCACGGTCAGTGGCGCACTGACGGCCCGCGGTCGCACCGCACGCTGAACGGCCGGGCCCGCCGCGCCGTTCCGGCCTGGCGCCCCGGCGACCGCCTCCGGCTCCCGGGCCGTACCGGCGAGTACCTCCACAACTCCGGCCTCGGCAGCAGCGGTTGCCGCGCCCGCCGCCAGAACAGCACCGCCGGACGGACCCGACACTGCAGCCCCGGCCCGCCGATCGGCGCCCCCCGTCCGCACGGCACGGGCTCCGGCCGACCGTACGGGCAACTGCCGCAGTCGGACGGACCGTTGGACGGGCCTGGCCCGCCGCCGATCCGCCCGCGCGGACGGCTCGGCCGACCCCGGCGAGTCCTGCGACTCCGCCGGCCCGGCCGCCACCGCACCCGCCGTCGGCCGCAGGACGAGCTCGTCCCCGGCGCCGGCGGTCACGGACGGACGGCCCGGCACCGCGACCGCCCGCAGGATGCCCGCCGGGGCGGAGGGCAGCACGGAGTGGCCGAGCGGTCCGCTCAGCGAAGGGTCCTGCCAGGCGGAGAGCCGGGAGCGGAACGCCAGGCCGTCGCTGACGCCGCGCGGCGACACCCCGGCCAGGGTGGGGACCAGCGGCGCCACGGCGCGCCAGCCCCCCTCCCCGGCCGCCGGTCGCGGCCGCGCGACCCCGGCACTACCGGCAGTACCGGCAGTACCGGCAGCACCGACGGCCGAACCCGAGCCCGAAGCCGAGCCCGAGGTCGCGTCGGATCCCGACCGCGAACCCGACCCCGGATCAACCCCGGCGCCGGACCCGCCGCGCCGCCGCCCGATCCAGTCCCGCAGCCCCACCCCCGTCACCCACCCTCACTGATGCGGGAGTTGAGCCGCGCGACCTCGCGCACCCACTGCCCGCGCTCGTGGTGGGTCAGGTCGAGGAGGTCCTCCCGCGACCAGTGGAGGTGGTAGGCGATGTACGCGATCTCCTCGTACAGCCGAGCAGGCGCGTACGTCACGATTCCCCCAGGCGCCCACCGGCGAGGTCGACCTCGAAGGCGCCGTCGCAGTGCGGGCAGGTCACGGCGGCGCGCGTGTGGCCTTCGCTGTTGATCCGCTGGTAGAGGTCCTGGAGGAAGGCCACGTCGGTGGCGTACATCCGCTCGACGATGCCCGTGTGCACCTCGGCGAGGTCGCCCAGCCTGGTGATCACGTGGCTGAGCAGCACCACGCTGAGGTAGGCCGGGTTCTCCTTGACCCGCAGGTCGATCTGCGGCATCAGTTCGTCGCGCGCGGTCGCCAGGCGCATGGCGCCGTGGCGGTGCACGGTGCCGTCGTCGTCGACGTAGCCGAGCGGCAGCTCGAACTCGAACTCGGTGTGCGGGGACTGCCGCCGGGCCGGACCGGCCGGCCCCGCCTGCCCCGGGGCCGCCTGCTGCGGCGCGGGGTTCTGCGGGGCCGGGGCGCCTTCCAGCAGTTCCTCAAGGCCGATCTTGCGCCTCACTCGACCCGGATCTCCTCGAACACGATGGTCACCGTCTCGGTCGCGGCGCTGGACTCGCCCGCGCTGAGCGTGGGGCCCTCCCAGCGGCTCGCCCAGGCGTTGGTGAGCTGGATGCGGCGCAGGGTGGCCCCGGTGGTGTCCTTGACCTCGATGGTGAGGTTCTGCCGGGCGGTGTTGATCGCCCCGTTGTTGAGGGTCTCCTTGATCCAGTCCGTGAACGCGCCGCTCTTGTCCAGGCCGCGGGTGATGGTCACCTCGCCGGGCAGTCGGGCGCCGGGCTGCTTGCGGACGATCAGCTTGCCCTCTTGGGTCACCTGCTTGTACTCGACGACGTCCTGTTCGACCGTCAGGTTGCTGATCTCCTTGACGGACTCGACGTTGTAGCCGCCGAGTTGGACGCCGAATATGTGTGTGGAGAGCGGATCGCCTTCAGCCATGGCGTGTGGTCACCTTCCGATGTGTGTCGACAGTGGGGCCGGCGGGTGGGTCTGCGGTGGGGCCGCGACTCACTCGTCGAGGAGGCTGGTGCTGTCGGAGAACTGGGCCAGCCGGAACACCACGAACTCGGCCGGCTTCACCGGGGAGACGCCGATCTCGCAGATCACCTGTCCGAGGTCGATGGACTCGGGCGGGTTGTTGTCACGGTCGCACTTGACGTAGAAGGCCTCGGCCGCGGTCTGGCCGAACAGCGCCCCGCGCCGCCACTCCTCGGTGAGGAAGGCGGTGATGTTCCGCCGGATGCTGGACCACAGCCGGTCGTCGTTGGGTTCGAAGACGACCCACTGGGTCCCCAGGAGGATGGACTCCTCCAGGTAGTTGAAGAGCCGGCGCACGTTGAGGTAGCGCCAGGCCGGGTCGGAGGAGAGGGTGCGGGCGCCCCAGATCCGGATGCCTCGGCCGGGGAACGCCCGGACGCAGTTGACGCCGATCGGGTTCAGCAGGTCCTGTTCGCCCTTGCTGAGCCGCAGTTCGAGGTCGACGGCGCCACGGATGACCTCGTTGGCGGGCGCCTTGTGGACCCCGCGTTCGGCGTCGCTGCGCGCCCACACCCCGGCCGCGTGGCCGCTCGGCGGCACCAGCACGTTGCGGCCGGTGGCCGGGTCGAAGACCTTGATCCACGGGTAGTAGAGCGCGGCGTAGCGGGAGTCGAAGCCGGCCTCGTCCTGGCGCCAGGTGCGCATCCGCTGGGCGTTGAGGCCGGGCGGCGGGTCCAGCACGGCGATCCGGTCGCCCATCTGCTCGCAGTGCGAGATCACCGCGAGCTGGACGGTGCGCAGGCCCTCGTCGTCGAGGTCGCCGCGCTGGTAGGCGCTCATCAGGTCGGGCACCGCGACCATGGTGATCTCGTCGATCGCCTCCAGGCCGGAGAAGCCGGTGCGGGCGGCCGCGTCGCCGACGTACTCGGCCGGGTCCAGCCGGGTGCCGGCGGCCACCACCGGGCCGGTCGCGGGGGCCGGGGCGGCGGCGAGCGCGTGGCTGCGGCGCTCGGGGCGGCTCGGCGCGGTGCCGGGCTGCTCGGCGACGGCGACCAGCTTGGACTCGCGCAGCTGGGTGACGACGTAGCCCTTGGTGTTCTTCCGGGTGGAGACGTCGTAGCTCTCGACGACCTCGGCACCCCGGCGGACGATCAGCCGGAACCGGTCGTCGGGGACGTTCTCACCCTCGGCGTCGGCGACCTCGACGGACACCTCGCCGCCCGCGCCGGGCAGGGCCGACAGCAGGAAGCCGCCGATCTCCACCGGCGGGGCCGCCGCGACGGCCGGGGCGGGGGCGCCGCCGGGGGCCTGCCGCGCCGGGTCGCCGATCCGCACGACGTAGGCGGAGCCGCCGCCGTTGGCGAAGAACCCGTACACCGCGTGCGCCAGGTAGGTGCCCTCGGTGAACGCACCGAACCGCTGGACGTACTGGTCCCAGTTGGTCACCAGCGTGGGCTCGTGGAAGGGGCCGCTGCCGGCGAAGCCGACGAAGGCGGCGACGGCCGTGCCGACGCCCTCGATCGGCCGGGCACCGGACTGCACCTCCTCCACGTACACGCCCGGGGTCAGGTACGACGGCATACGCGCTCCTCCAGATGACCGGTCCTTGGTCTCACTCGCCCCCGAGTCTGCGTCCGGGGCCGCGGCCGGGGACAGGTCCCCGGGGTCAAGATCGGGGGCAGGATCACTGCCCCGGCGGGCACGGCCGGCTGCGCCCGGCGGCCCCCGGCCGCTCCGGTCAGGTGCGCCCGCCGGTCACGTACGCCCGCCGGACCCGGACCGTTCCGGTCAGGTACGCCCGCCGGCCCCCGGCCGCTCCGGGGCGGGGCGCAGCCGCTCCAGCCACGGCCCGAACTCGCTCTCCAGCACCAGCCGGCCGAGCTTGCGGTACTCCCCGACCACCGCGGCGACCAGCTGGGCCATGCCCAGTGGGGTGCCCGCCCCGGCGGCCAGGTAGGCCGCGGAGACGGCGCAGGCCCGGATCGAGCCGCCGGTGAGCTCGAAGTGCTCGGCGCAGTAGTCCAGGTCGAGGTCGTCGCCGCGGGGCAGGGCCGGTCCGAGGCAGCGGTCCCAGAGCAGCCGGCGCTGTGCCCGGTCGGGCAGCGGGAACTCGGCGATGACGTCCAGCCGCCGGGTGAACGCCTCGTCGAGGTTGGCGCGCAGGTTGGTGGTGAGCAGCGCGATCCCGTCGAAGGACTCCATCCGCTGGAGCAGGTACGCGGTCTCCACGTTGGCGTGCCGGTCGTGGGCGTCCTTGACCTGCGCGCGCTTGCCGAACAGCGCGTCCGCCTCGTCGAACAGCAGGACGCCGTTGACCTGGGCGGCCTCGGTGAAGATCCGTTCCAGGTTCTTCTCGGTCTCGCCGATGTACTTGTCCACCACGGTGGAGAGGTCCACCACGTACAGCTCCATGCCGAGTTCGGCGGCGACCACCTCGGCCGACATGGTCTTCCCGGTGCCGGACTCCCCGGCGAACAGGGCGAGCACGCCGTTGCCGCGGCCGCCGCCGGGGCGCATCCGCCACCGGCCGAGCACCTGCTCGCGGTGCCGGGCGCGCAGCACCAGTTCGCGCAGCCGGTCGGCGGTGGGGTCGGGCAGCACCAGGTCGGGCCAGCCGACGGCGGGCTCGATCCGGCGGGCCAACCGGGCCAGCCCGGCGGCGTTCTGCGCCCGGACGGCGGTCCGCAGGTCCTCGGCGCGCACCGGGCGCCGCTCGGCGGCGGCCGTCCGGGCGGCCACCGAGGCGGCCCGCGCCAGCTTCTCCCGGTCCACCCGGTAGGCGGCCACCGTCTCGGCCAGGCCGTCCGTCAGCTCCTCGTCCAGCGGTGTCCCGGCGGTGGCCAGCGCGCGGGCCCACTGCGCGGCGCGGCCGTCGGCGTCCGGCGGCGGGGCGGTGACCACCACGGGGCTCTCCCGCGACCAGGCCGGGTCCCACACCAGCGGGCCGTGCAGGATCAGCGGGACGGCGGCGAGTTCCGCGCACAGCTCGCGCAACAGCGCTGCCCGCTCGGGGCGTTCGGGCTCCAGCCGGTCCAGTGGGCCGAGCACCACCCCGCCCCCGGCCAGCCGGGCCTCGCGGGCGAGCACCCGTACGGTGGCCCCCGGCGGGCGGGCGGCCAGCGCGGCGGCGTCGACGACCAGCGGCGGACGGCCCTCGGCGGCGAGCGCGGCCACCGCGAGCGGGCCGGCGTGGCCGCCCCGGTCCAGCAGGTAGACGGCTCCGCCGGCCGCCGCCGTCGCGGCCGCGCGCAGCCGGTCGACGGCCTGCGCCTCGGCGGGGGTGAGCGCCCCGGCCGGGGCCATCGGTCGGGCCCGGTCGGCCGGGTCGGCACGGCGGGCCAGCCCGGCGAGGGCGTCGTCCGGTTCGTCCTCGCCGAGCAGGTGGGCCGTCACCCGGTCCGGCACCCGCAGGGTGCGGGAGAGCAGCGGGCGGTCCGGTTCGGTGAGTTCCAGCAGGCCCCCGGCGATCAGCGGGGACCGCGCCGCGAACCGGAAGCGGCCGGCCCCGGCCCCGGGCAGCCCGCACAGTTCGAGGGCCAGCCCGACGGTCGCCCGGCGGCGGGTCAGGTCGTCGTTGAGGTACCCGTAGAGCTGCTCGAAGCGGGGGTCGAGGTCGGGGGCGAGGGCGACCAGCAGCAGGTCGAGGTCGACCGGGAGCAGCCCGAAGGCGGCGCCGAGCCGGGCCAGCCGGGAGCCGGGCGGCGGGGCGGGCGCGTCCTGGCCGGCCGGCGTGCCGTGGCCGGTGGCCACGGCGGCGGAGGCCAGGATCCGTTCGACCGCCTCCGGGCCGAGGTACTGGCCGCGGTACGGGTCGTCCGGGTCCGGGTCGTCGGCCCGGCGCTCGCGCACCGCGGTGCGGACCCGCTGCTCGACCCGGTGCAGGCGTTCCCACAGGTGGCCGCTGTCGTGGTCGTGGCCGTGACCGTTGTCGTGGCCGTTGTCGTGGCCGTTGTCGTCGTCGTGACCGTTGTCGTGGCCGGGCGGGGCGCCGGGCACCGCCAGGGCGAGGTCCGGGCTCACCTGATTCCACCCCCGCTGCTCCCGCCCCTGCTGCTCCCACCCCTGCTGCGGCGGCCGGGCGGCAGGGCGCGGTCGCGCGGGGCGGCGAAGCCCTCCGCTCCGGGGTCGCCGGCGGTGTCGCGGTAGCGCAGCCGCCGTCCGGGGTCGTCGGCGGGCGACTCGGCCGCGTGCGAGGTGTCCACGGCGTGCACCACCAGCCCTTCGGTGACGGGCGGTCCGGCGGGGGTGAGCGCCCCGGCGAGCGGGGCGAGCACCCTCAGGTCGATCGAGGGCCGCAGCTCCCCGCCGAGCGCGGACCAGACGTCGGAGACCGACGGCAGGCCGGTGTCGCGCCCGGCGATGTCCAGGCCGACGGTGAGTCCGAGCCGGGCGAGCGTGCCGGTGAGCAGCCGGGCAGGCAGTGCGTCGACGGCGGTCAGGCACTGCAACACCTCGGCCAGCAGCCGGTGTTCGTCCTGCGGGCGGTTGGTCCAGACGGTGACCAGGTAGGCCAGTTCGAACCAGCGCGGCGCGGCGCGGTGGCCGAGCACCAGGCCGTCGGCGTCGTGTTCGGCGACGGCACCGGCCTGTCGGCGCCCGGTGTCCTCGCGGACGTCGTACAGGAAGACGCTGACGGTCGGCGCGGTGCGCCGGGCCGCCAGGTCGCGGGTGGGCGCGTCGAGGACGACCTCGACGCCGCGCTCGGGCAGTCCGGCCTCGGCGAGCAGCAGTCGCAGCGCCTCGTCGACTTCGTGGATCACCGCCGCTCCACCTCCCCCGCCGGCCCCGGCCCCTGCCCCGGCGCCTGCCCCGGCACGGGAAGTCGACCGGGCCGACTTCCCGTGCCCGCCATCTCACGCCTCACCAGCGCTCCACCCTCTCCGTGCACAGCACACCATCGCCTCCGGCCTCACACCCGCACGGGAAGTCGACCGGGCCGACCTCCCGTGCGGCGGCGTCCTCCGGGCTCACCGCCGGTCCACCTCTCCCGGCGGGCCGATGCTGCCCTCGACCACCAGGAAGGGCGTGGTGACCGGGGAGAAGCCGGGGCCGTCGGCCGTGATGGTGCGCGGGCCGGTCTCGTCCTTGGGCAGGATGAGCAGCTGGCCCGCGAAGGTCCCGTCCGCCTTGGGGTACGTGGGCGCGGCGGCGGCGGTGATGCCGGGGTTCCAGGTGAAGCGGACGGGGGCGCCGGGCGGGAAGTCCACGCCGCGCACGGAGGTCACGAAGCCGGGCTTGCCGATCGGCGGCACGGCGACGATCCGCGGCTGGACGACCCGCAGCGGGGTGCCGGCCCGGTGCGGGCCGGGTGTGGCGTCGGTGCCGGTGGTGGTCAGTTCGGCGGTGACGGTGGTGTCCAGCACCGCGACGGGCGAGAGCACCACCCGGACCACCTGGCTGCGCCCCGGGCGCAGGTCGGCCAGCGCGCAGCTGCCGGCCCGGCAGCCGGGCGGCAGCGCCTCGGTGGGCACGCCGGCGGGCAGGCCGAGGGTGAGCCGCAGGCCGGTGGCGAGGGCCTGGCCGGTGTTGCGCACGGTGTAACTGACGGTCACGTGGCCGCCGACGTAACCGGGGGTCGGCTGGGCGTCGACCGCGACGGTGGGGCCGGCCTGCGGCGGCGCGGGGGCCGGCGGCGGGGGCGCGGGGGCGGGCGTGCTGCTCGGGGTGGTCGGCGCGGGGGTCGGGGTCGCGGTCGGCGTGGGGGTCGGGCTGGGCGAGGCGGTGGGGCTCGGGGTCGGCGTGGGCGCGCTCAGCACCGGCAGGACCGTTTCGGCCGAGTCGTTCTCCGGGTTGGGGTCGACGACCGTCCCGGTGACGCTCCAGCCGAACGGCTGGTCACCGGTGCGGGTGCCGATCAGGGTGGCGGTCACCCGCACCTCGGCGCCCGGTGCCAGGGTGCCCAGTTCGCAGCGCAGCGCGGCCGCGTCGCACGTCCCGACGGGCGTGGTGAGCCCGCCGAGCCGGGCGCCGGTCGGCACGGAGGCGGTGAGGACGGTGCCCGGTGAGGCCGCCGGCCCGCGGTTGGTCACGATGACGGTGACGTCGGTGCTGCCCTCGACCGGCACGGCCGGGGTGCGCGGCGGCGCGCTCAGCGCCAGGTGGACGGACTGCTGGACGGCCGGCTCCTTCTGCCGTCCGGGCAGCCGCCGGTCGAGCGGGGTGAGCTTGCCGCTGGCGAGGTCGTAGGTGCCGAGCCCTTCCGGGGAGTTGGGCGGCAAGGCCCGGCGCGAGGTGAGCACCAGCTGGGCGCCGTTCGGCGTCCAGGCGGCGTCCCGCGGCTGGTACGGGCCGGTGGCGGAGGTGTCGGGCAGCGGCCGGGTGCAGGCGCCCTTGTCGTCGCGCAGCCCGGCGGGCAGCAGCACCGTGCAGTCGGTGCCGGTGGGCGAGGTGACCAGGAGGCCGTCCTGCCGGTTGTTGCCGCCGTCGCCGGCCTTGCGGTTGAAGGCGAGGCGTCGGCCGTCGGGCGAGAACACCGGGCTGTCGTCGATCACGTTGCAGCTGCCGGGGCAGGCCGCCCGGCTGAGGTCGCGCTGGCGGGTGAGGTCGTCGGCGGCGACGGTCCAGACGTGCAGGTTGCCGGGGTTGCCGTTGACCACGGCGGTCCGGGAGAAGGCGATCAGTTTGCCGTCGGGGGACCAGAACGGCTCGCCGTCGGAGGCGCCCGGCTGCTCGGCGGGCGGCTGGACGGTACCGACGATCGCGCCGGTGGCCACCTGGGCGATCAGCAGCCGACCGGGGCGGGCCGGGGTCTGCCCGGCGGCCGGGGTACTGCGGCTGAACACGATGAGCCTGCCGTCCGGGGAGAGCGAGGGGTCGGTGTCCCGGTCGGTGGGCCCGCGGCCGGCGAGGTTCAGCGGGCGCGGGTTCGAGCCGTCGGCGTCGGCCTGCCAGATCCGCTGGATCCGCCCGGCTGGGGAGTCCTCGTAGCGGGTGACGACGAGCTGTCGGCCGTCGGGCGTGTAGCTCTGCCGCTCGTACCAGGGGTCGTAGCCGGGGCGGGGGTGGAAGAGCGGGTCGGCGCCCGGGTCGGGGTTGGTGTTGGTGTCGGCGGCCGGGTCCTCGGTGAGCACGCTGATGCCGAGGTCGCGCGGGTCGGTGCCGTCCTGGTGGACGTCCTGGACGTCGGCGGTGTTGGCGGTGGCGGCACTGGTCTGCTCGACCACCGGGCCGCCCTCGGCCTGGGTGCCGAGCCAGGTCGGGGTCGAGATCAACCGGTTGGTGCGGTAGAGGAGTTGGGGGTCGGTGCAGTCGCAGGTCGGCGCCCGGTAGAGGTTCACCACGGGCGGCTGGTTCGGGTCGGGCTGCGGCGCCGGGGGCGGGGAGGTGAGCTGGTCGGCACTGAGGAAGAGGACGCCGGTGCCGTCGGCCAGCCAGGCGGCGGAGCCGGTGCGCCAGGTGGAGCCGGTGCCGGGGAAGAACGCCTTGTCGCCGCCGGTGGGCGAGGTGAGCATCAGGGTGCGGCCCTGGTCGCCCTTGTCCCAGGTGTAGACGATCTGGTTGCGGTGGGCGTCGTCGTTCACCGGGTTCCAGGTCGGGTCGACGGCGTCGCCGTCGGTCACGTTGGTGATCTTGACGGGCGCGCCGCCGGCGAACGGCCGCAGGTAGATCTGGCGGTGCGCAGGGTCGCCGGTGCAGGAGTACGCGATCCACTGGCCGTCGGGCGAGACGGTCGGGTGGGTCTCGTCGGCGGCGCCGTCGGTGATCCGGCGCAGCCCGGTGCCGTCCCGGTTGACCGCCCACAGCACGTGCTGGGTGCCGCCGGAGGCGGTGGTCTCCACCGCCTCGAAGACGACGCCCTTGCCGTCCGGGGCGAGCGCGGGGTGGGCGGTGTCCATGCCGTTGGTGAGCCGGCGCACCGCGCCGTTCGCGTCGCGCAGGTAGACCTGGGGCAGCGGGCTGTCCCGCAGGCTGGTGAAGACCAGTTCGCCGCCGCGGGCCGAGGGTTCCTGGTCGAAGTGGACCGGGCCGGGCCCGAACAGCGGGGTGCTGGCGGCGCCGCCGGTCACCCGGCCGAGGCCGCGGTGGTTGGTGCCGGCGTAGACGATCCGCCCGGCGGCCGGGTCCTCGGCGGTGACGGCCGGGGCCGTCCGGCCGGTCGGCGTGACGGGGGCGGAGCCCAGGGTCAGCACGGCGGTCGCCAGCGCGAGCAGCACCGCGACGGCGGCCCGGGCCGGCCGCCGGACGGGGCGGGGGGTGGCGGTGGCGCCGATCACGCTCGACCTCACAGGATGGCAGGGGCGGTCTCCCCCGCAGTCTCACCGGCCCGGGTGCCCGGGAACAGGGCCCGGGCACCCGAGCCGGGGGTAACGGCCGGTGTCCGCAAAGGGCAGGACGCCGCGGTCGCGGGCGCTGGGGCGTGTCTGACCGTTCGCGTCGGATCAGCGCGCGGCGTTGGGGTGCGTGCATCGCAAGGCGGAGGAGCGAGTCCATGCGGAGCATCGGCGACCGACGACAACGCGGCGAGGTGCGTGCCCCAACGCCGCGCGCCCGGCGGGAACGGTCAGACACGCCCCACGGACGTCCGTCCGCGCCGGGACGCTCCTGCTCCTCGGGATCAGCCCCCCTCTCTCAGATCAGGCCGCGCCGCATCGCGTACCCCACCGCGTGCGCCCGGTTGCGCAGCCCGAGCCGGGTGATGATCTCGTGCAGCACGTTCTTGACGGTGCGTTCCGAGTACGAGGTCTTGGCCGCGATCTCGCTGGTGTCGAAGCCCTCGGCGACCAGCCGCAGCATCTCCGCCTCCCGGGCCGTCAGGGTGGACAGGGTCAAGCCGCGTCCGTCGAGCATGGTGCGCTGGAGCGTCCCGATCCGGTCGAGCAGTTCGCCGAGGAGGTCCCCGGGCATCACCCCCTCGCCGTTGGCCAGGGCGGTGATCAGGTGCACCAGCCGGTCCTGGTCCGCCTCCGAGCGGCGCAGCACGGCGGCGACGCCGTGCTCGACGATGGTCTGCAGCCCGCCGGCCTCGAACTGGCCGACCACCAGGCCGATCCGGCCCGAGGTGGCGAGGCGCAGTCGGCGCAGGTGGTCGGCGACCGCCTCGGTCAGGGCGTCCACGACCAGCAGGGAGACCTCCGCCCGGCCCGCGTCGGCCTCACTGAGCAGTTCCACCTCGGGCCGCTGGCGCAGCTGTTGGACCACCCCGGTCTGCAGGATCAGGTCCTCGGCGTACACCGCCACGGGTATCTGGGCCGGCCGGGGGCGCCCCTGCACCGGGATCCGTGCCCCGGCCGGGCGGGTGGTCACGGACGGCGGTGCGGCCGGCCCCCTGCGGCTGGTGACGGCTTCCCCTCGGGTCGCCTCGATCGATGTCATCGGAACACTCCATTCTCCTGCGGTCCTGCGGCTGTTGCGGCCCGGCGCCGTGGCGCGGGGCCGGTCGGGGGCCCGGTGGGGGCCTCGGTGGGGGCCCGGTCGGGCCCCGCGTGGTCGGTGGCGGCGGCGCCGGGCAGGGCCGGTCCGTCCGTACGGGCAAGGGGTGTGCCCACGGCTTGCCCGTACGGCCCTCTCCGTGGACGGTCCTCCGGCCCTACCGTCACGCCATGACCACTTCCGCCGAACTCGGCCTGCCCGCGCTGACGGTGGCGCCCGGTGGCGTGGCCACCACGACGCTGACGGTGCGCAACGACCTCGACATCGTCGAGGCGTACACGCTGGAGGTGGTCGGCGACTGCGCCGCGTGGACGACGGTCGAGCCGGCCCGGGTCTCGCTCTTCCCGGGGACGTCCGAGACGGTGACGGTGCGCCTCGCCCCACCGCGCTCGCCCGCCGCCCGGGCCGGGGAGTTCCCGCTCGGCATCCGGGTCCTGCCGACCGAGCGCCCCGAGCTGGTGACGGTGCCGGAGACCACGGTCACCGTGACGCCCTTCCAGGAGCTGCAGGCCGCGCTCGCGCCCCGGCGCCGCCGGGGCTGGCTGCGCGGCCGCTACCGCACCTCGGTGCGCAACCTCGGCAACGCCCCGGGCACCGTGGTGCTCACCCCCGGTCAGGCCGGCGAGGAGCTGCGCTTCCGGGCGACCCCGGAGCGGCTTCGCCTGGAACCCGGCGAGTCCGGGGAGCTGCGGTTGCAGGCCCGCGCCCGCAAGCTGATCTGGTTCGGGAAGCAGGCCTCCTGGCCGTTCGAGGTCGCGGTGGGCCCCGAGCCGGCCCCTGCGGGCAAGGCCTCCGACGGCAGGGGCAAGGACAGCAAGGACGGCAAGGGCACCGGCGGCGCCGCCACCGAGGGCACCGCCGCAACTCCCGCTCCCACCCCCGCTCCCGCTCCCGCGGACGCCCTCACCGCCGCCCAACGGCCGGTGCTGGAGGGCGAGTTCATCCAGCTCCCGATCTTCCCCAAGTGGCTGCTGGCCCTGCTGGCGGCGCTGATCGCCCTCCTGCTGGCCTGGTTCGCCCTGGTCCGCCCGGCGGTGCGCAGCTCCGCCAAGCAGGCCGCCGAGCAGGCCGTCGCCCAACAGAGCGCCACCCCGGCCGTGCCCGCCGGCAGTCCCGGCGGCGGACCGGGCGCCCCCGCCGGCGGCAACCCCACCGCACCGGGCAAGCCGGGCTCCGGGCAGCCCACCGGCGGCGGCCGCCCCGCCCCCGGCCCGGGCCTGGCGGAGCCGGGCACCGGCCGGCAGAGCTCCGCGACCATCGACGTGCCGACCGGGGCCGGCGCCGCGGCCACCGGCAGCTACCAGGTGCCGCACGGCAAGGTCTTCGACATGACCGACCTCGTGATCGCCAACTTCCAGGGCGACCAGGGCGTCGTGACCATCACGGCCGGCCAGAAGGTGCTCAACACCATCGCCTTGGAGACCTTCCGCAACCAGGACTACCACTGGGTGACTCCCATCCAGGTCCCCGAGGACCAGGCTGTGACGGCGAGCGTGACCTGCGAGTCCCCGGGCACTCCGGCCTCGGGCAAGCAGGCACCCACGTGCCACGAACTCCTCAACATCAGCGGAACGTTGAGCGACATCAGGCAGGGGAACTGACCCGGTGCACACGGTGCCCTCCCCTCCCGGCGACCGGACCGGAAAGGTGCACCCGATGCCCCAACGGTGTCAATGGGCCCCTTCCGCCGGAATCACCCCGTTCTCCTCCGTGATCTTCCCCTTCCGTATCTCCTCCCACGGCCCGTGACCATGTCAACGCGGGACGGACGTCGTGCCCGGTCCGCGCACCGGGCGACAACCCGTTCGAACCCCGGCACCACGGGCCGCGTGCCCTCCCGGGGAACCCGGTCGGGACCCACCGGGGCAACCGACCGTTCCCCCGTGGACGGCGAAGTCTGCCCCCGGCGCCCTACTGACGCGTCATCAGTACAGCAGTAGGTTTGCGTCGTTCCCACACCGGAGACGCCTTCGGGGCCGTATACGCACCGAATCGCCACAAGGCGGAAGGAATCCGACCACCGTGCGCGCACATGAACCGGACCGGCGGGCCGACCAGCGGGGCGACCGGGGGGACGCCCCAGCCGCCCGCGCACCCCGCCCGGGCCCTCGGCCCGGCACCGCCCTCGCCCTGCAACGGACCCTCGGCAACGCCGCGGTGAGCCGCCTGGTCCGGGAGGCCCGGGCCGGCTCCGGCGCCCACGGCGGCCACGACTGCGCGGGCCACGGCAGCGCGGGCCACGGCGCCGAGCCGGAGGAACTGCCGCTCCAGCGCTCCCTGGTCCCCCAGGTGCTGCGCAGCGCCGGGAAGCCCCTGGACGCTCCCACCCGCAGCGAGATGGAGGCCCGCCTCGGCGCCGACTTCTCCGACGTCCGGCTGCACACCGGCAGCGCGGCCGCCGCCTCCGCGGCCGAGGTCGGCGCCCGCGCCTACACCTCCGGCAACCACGTGGTGCTCGGGCCGGGCGGCGGCGACCGGCACACCCTGGCGCACGAGCTCACCCACGTCATCCAGCAGCGCCAGGGCCCGGTGGCCGGCACCGACCGCGGCGACGGCCTGCGGGTCTCCGACCCGTCCGACCGCTACGAGCGCGAGGCGGAGGCCAACGCCGTCCGCGCCCTCGCCGGCCCGCTGCAACGCACGGAGGAGCCGGCCGCCCCCGCCCGGGCCGGGGGCGCGGTGCAGCGGATGCCCAAGCGGAACGCGGACGTCGCCGAGGTGCGCGGCAGCAGTCCGCCCGCGCGCACCACCCGGGGCAAGGCACGCGCGGCGAACCTCGACCTCGCCCGGCCGGTGCTGGAGTTCGAGTCCGGCTACGAGGGCCCGGCCACCCAGAAGATGGACGACGACCAGAGCATCGGCTTCTGGCAGGTCGCCCGGTTGAAGAACCCGCCGGGCGCCCCGCAGCGGGTCTCCACCAACTACCACTTCTGGCAGGAGGTCACCGACTCCAACGTCCAGGTCGTCCGGGCGAAGGACGGCGGCTACGGCGAGCACGACTCGGCGCGCGACTGGGTCCAGGACGGCCCGTACCGCCCGAACTACACCAACGCCGTCATCGTCGACGCCCAGAACCAGATCGAGTTCAACGACAACCCGGGCTTCTCCACCTCGGCCCGGATGACCGCCGGGTACTGGCTCCAGCAGTACAGCGTCTCGTTCCGCTGGAAGGTCGCCCCGAACGCGGGCACCTGGAACCGGAACCTGCCCGCCTGGACCAGCCCCGTGGTCACCCACAGCGTGAGCGCGCAGTTCGATCCCGAGCACCCGGACGAGCCGGTCGCGATCACCGTCCACGAGGGCGGCAGCCACACCTGGAACGTCGACCTGACCCCGTACACCACGGGGGCGTGAAACGACTGAGCCCCCGGGGAATCCCCGGGGGCTCGGCCCAACGCGCTCGACGGTCCGGACGGTCAGCGCCTCGGCCCGGCCAGGGCGTACACCGCCGTGCCGACCGCCCCCAGGCCCCACGCCGTCCAGGTGGACACCGTGGTGGCCGGGGAGAAGGTCATCCAGTGCACCACCTCCCCCGCGGTGCCGGCGGCGGCCGGGCTGAGGACGGTGACCGCCAGCCAGCCGGTCGGCAGGATCCAGGCCAACTGCGCTCCCCACAGCGCCGCCCCGAGCGCGGCCAGGCCGGCCAGCCCGGCGGCGTCCCGGACCACGTACCCGGTCGGGGCGGGGTCCGCCCCCACCAGCCGGAGCGCCAGCAGCGCCGCGGCGGCGACCGCACCCATCAGCAGGACGTGCGCCGCCCGGCGGGGCACCCACCGGATCGCGGCCGTCCGGTCCAGCGCGGTGTCCTGCCCGCCGAGCCCGACGGAGGCGGCCGCCATGCTCAGGGTGAGGACCAGGACGACCGTCACCAGGTCCATCGGCCCCGGGCCGTCGTGGCAGAAGGCCCAGGCCGCCAGCAGCACCGGCACGGCGACGGCCGCCGAGGCGGGCACCTGCCGCGAGCGCGCGTACAGGGTCAGCCACCTCATCGGGACACCTCCCCCGTCAGCGGCGCCAGCTCGCTCCCGCAGGACAGCGCGGCGGCCCGGACCTCGGCGACCCGCGCGCGCTGCTCGGCCCGCGGCAGCGCGTTCAGCTTCTCCCAGGCGGCCGTCGCGCTCGTCCACGCGGCCTGGGCGTACTGGTCCTCCTCGGGCTTCTCCAACGGCTGGACCTGACGGTCCCCGAGCGCCCAGCTCGCGACGACGCTCTGCGCCGGGAGGGAGAGCTGCCCCCCGCCCTCCCACGGGGTGCGCGGCCGGCAGTTCGGCGCCAGGCCCTGGGCGACCAGCAGCCGGGTCAGCTCCGCCCCCGTCGCCCGGGCGATCAGCGGGTCGTCGAAGTCGACCAGCACCGTGTCGGCGGACAGTTGGCGGTCGTCGCCGTTCGCGCGCAGTGTGGTCTCCTCGTGGACCGTGGCCGGCGCCCGGTCGCCCAGGGCGTCGTGCAGCACCCGCAGCGCCTCCTTGCCGGCCGGCGCGAGTACGGGCAGCTGCGTGCCGTTCGCCCGCGTCACGCACACCGGGCCGTCGCAGACCAGGGCCGCGGCGGCCCGGTCGACGACGTAGGTGTCGCGCGGGTCGCCCGGCAGGACCAGCAGGGCCAGCACCGCACCGGCCAGGACGGGGGCCGCCGCGAACAGCCGGGCCCGGGTGGTCGAGGCCGCCAGCAGCGCGAACCCGGTGCCCAGCAGGCCGAGGAACCACAGCGCCTGCCCCAGGTCCACCGCCCCGGAGAGGGTCAGCAGCATCTCGCGCGGCATGTCGGTCACTGGCGACAGCTGGGAGAGGCGGTTCGACGCCTGGCCCGACGGCAGCGCCCCGTCGGTGGTCTGCCGCAGGTACATGACCGCCACCAGGGAGCCCACCACCAGGATCGGCGGGGTGAGCACCGAGGGCAGGGTCCGCGCGAGGCCCATCCCGAACACGGCGCCCGCGACCAGGGCCAGCACCGCCACCAGCGAGATCGGCAGCCAGCCCGCCGGCAGGTAGTCGGTCTCGCCGAGGGCCACCTGGCTCCCGCCCCACAGCACGAGCAGGCCGAAGCCCGCCGCCAGCGCGAGCGCCAGCGCGCCGGCGGGCAGCGCCGCACGGCGCCAGGCCGGACGCGGCGTGCTCGCCAGCAGTTCGGCCGTCCGCGAGCGGGCGTCGCGCAGTCCGTACACCGCGCCGAAGCCCACCGAGAGCGGCCACAGGTAGGCCAGCATGGAGCGGGTCGTCAGCGCCATCGACGTCCACTGCCCGGTCCACGCCGCGGTGCCCTGCCACCACAGCCCGTTGACGGCGTAGAGGATGGCCAGGCTGCCGCCCAGGACGACCAGACCGGCCCACGGGGCGACGGAGCGCCTCAGCTCGGTACGCAGAACCCGGGTGTTCACCAGTTGCCCCCCTGCCGGCCGGAGTCACTGAGCAGCGCCGAGTAGCCGCGCTCCAGCGGGCTGTCCCCCGGGTACTCGCTGCCGCCCGCGGCGGCCAGGTCGTCCGGGGTGCCCTGGAAGACGAGGCGCCCGTCGGCGAACAGCACCACGTCGGTGCAGGCCGCCGCGACGTCCTCGACCAGGTGGGTGGAGACGACCACGCAGGTGTCCCGGCCCAGTTCCTGGAGCAGCTCGCGGAAGCGCAGCCGCTGCGCCGGGTCCAGGCCGGCCGTCGGCTCGTCCAGCAGCAGCACCGCGGGGTCGTTGACGATCGCCTGGGCGATGCCGGCCCGCCGCACCATGCCGCCGGACAGGGTCTTCATCCGGTGGTCGGCGCGGTCCGCCAGGCCCACCCGCTCGACGGCCCGCTGGACGGCCGCGGGGATGTCCTGCTTCGGCACCTCCTTCAACCAGGCCATGTACTCCACGAACTCGCGCACGGTGAAGCGCTTGTAGTAGCCGAAGTCCTGCGGCAGGTAGCCGATCCGGCGCCGCAGCGCCCGGTGGTCGCCCAGCCCGGCGACGGAGGTGCCGAGCAGTTCCAGCTCGCCGCCGGCCGGTCGCAGCACCGTCGCGAGCGCCCTGATCAGGCTGGTCTTGCCCGCGCCGTTGGGCCCCAGCAGGCCGTGGGCGCCGAGCCCCAGGGAGAGGTCGAGGCCGTCGACGGCCATCTTCTTCCGGCCGACCCGGACTCTCAGGTCACTGGCCCGGATCTCCCAGGCGTAGGTCTTCGGCGCGATGTCGGCCGCGCTCGTCATGGGCGCCATGCGGTGGCCCCTTTCGAGGGTCGATGGTGTTGTCACAACGTCGAGTAGGTGTTCCGGCGGGCGATCACGGCGGCGACCCCCAGCACGAGGAGCAGGCCCCACACCGGCAGCCGGCCCGGCTGCAGGGCGAGCCACAGGGCTGCGGGGGTACGTCCGGTGACGGCGGCGGGAAGGAGCACGGCGATGCTCCAGAGGGCCGCCAGAGCGACTGCGGCGCGGGTCACCCCGACGACGCTGCCCAGGGCCAGCGCCGTGGACGTGAAGGCGAGCGAGGGCAGCAGCCACTGGGCGGCCGACATGGTGCCGGTCAGCCACCCCGTCAGCAGGAGCCCGGGCACGACCACGGCGAGCACCGCCGTGGTGCGCCTGAGCAGCAGGGGCAGACCCGCGCGGGCGGTCGAGGCGGTCAGCTCGTACACCGGGTCCAGGGCGCGCGACCACGCCGCGGCGACGCCGAACAGCGGCAGCACGGGCGCCAGCAGCGACAACGGCGAGGCACCGCCGAGCGATCCCGACGGCGCGAGCGCGTCCAGCAGCAGCGCCAGCAGGGTGACGGTGACGGTCATGGCCAGCCACGGCCCCGTCGCGGGCGTCAGCCAGGCCGACAACCACCGCGGACGGCGCCACCGGGCGGGCGCCCGGACCTCGGCGTCCAACTGCGGCGCCAGGCCGGTCCGCACGGTGTCCAGCAGCGCGGCGACCTCGGGCGCCTCGGTGACGACCGAGGCCGCCAGTAGCGCCCGGCACGGCGCACAGGTCTCCAAGTGGGCCTCCAGTGCCCACACCGTGTCCGCGGCCATCGCCGCGTCCCCCCGCGCGTAGTCGGCGACGAGCCGCCGGGACGCGTGTTCCTCCGTCATGCCAGTGCCTCCCGCATCGCGATCCGAGCCCGCCGGGCACGGGTCTTGACCGTGCCTTCGGGCAGTCTGAGCAGCACGGCCGTCTCCCGGACGGACAGCCCGTCCAGCACCGTGGCCTGCAGCACCTCGCGCAGTTCCGGGGCCAGGCGCCGCAGCGCGTCGCCCACGTCGCCGCCGACCGTCCCGGCGAGCGCCTCCTCCTCCGCCCCGGGCACCACCGCCCGCTCGGCGGCGGCCACCGGCGGCTCGGCGTGGTGGGCCCGGCGCCGGAACGCGTCGACCAACCGACGCGCCGCGATCGTCCACAGCCACCCGACGGCCGAACCGCCCACGGCGCTCCCGGCGAACGCGCCGGCCGCGCGCCACACCGCCAGATAGGTCTCCTGCATGACCTCGGCGACGACCTGCTCGTCCGAGCAGCGACGGCGCAACCGCACCGCCAGCCACGGCGACGTCCGGCGGTACAGCTCGTCGAACGCCCCGCGGTCGCCCTTGGCCACGAGCCGGAGGAGACGTTCCTCGTCCAGCTCGTCCAGTGCTCTCCTACGTGATCTCACACCAGCCAGACGCCCAATCCGGCGCGCAGGTTCTTGATCTGGCGTGACCTGCGTCACAGTGCGGGTCGCCCCTTCCCCGGAAATGCGGACCCGGAAATGCGAAAAGGCCCACCCGGTAACCCGGGTGGGCCTTCTCTGAATGATTGTTCGGCGGCGTCCTACTCTCCCACAGGGTCCCCCCTGCAGTACCATCGGCGCTGTGAGGCTTAGCTTCCGGGTTCGGAATGTA